>CADEDX010000514.1 GCA_902826195.1 uncultured Bradyrhizobium sp.
AAGACAACATCCGCCAGTTGATCGAGCAGGCCGCCGCAGCTTCCGGCGAACGCAATGAGTCCCGCATCGCCGACCGCCTCAGCCAGCAGAACGAAGAGCTGGAGCGCCTGACGAAGGAACGCGACGCTAGGGCGAAGAAGTAGCCGCCGAGGTACGCATACGCCCATACGCCGGGCGCGCTTGATCTTCCCGACCCGCTGCCGTTACTTGGCCGGAACATCAATCGGGGAGCAGGCTGATCCATGGGACCGCTAAAGGGCATCAAGGTCATCGACATGACGACCGTGCTGATGGGGCCCTATGCCACCCAGATGCTCGGCGATTATGGCGCCGATATCGTCAAGGTTGAATCGCCCGATGGCGACGTGACGCGGCAGATTGGGCCGACCCGCCATCCTGGCATGGGGCCGGTGTTCCTCAACACCAACCGCAGCAAGCGCTCGATCTGCCTCGACCTGAAGAAACCCGCCGGGCGCGAGGCCGTGCTGCGGCTGATCAAGGGCGCCGACGTGCTGGTTTACAATGTGCGCCCGCAGGCGATGGCGCGGCTCAATCTCGGTTACGACGTCGTGTCGGAAATCAATCCGCGGCTGATCTATGCCGGCGTGTTCGGATTCGGACAGGACGGCCCCTATGCGGCAAAGCCCGCCTATGACGATTTGATCCAGGGCGCCACCGCGTTGCCCGCGCTGATGGCGCAGACCGCCGACGGCGTGCCGCGCTATGTGCCGAACGCGCTGGTCGACCGCATCGTCGGCCTCACCGCGGTGGGCGCGATCTGCGCCAGCCTGGTCGATCGCAACACGACCGGCCGCGGCCAGCGCGTCGATATCCCGATGTTCGAAACCATGGCCGGCTTCGTGATGGGCGATCACATGGGCGGTCTCACCTACGATCCGCCGCTCGACAAGGGAGGCTACGCGCGCCATCTGTCGCCGGACCGGCGACCCTACAAGACCTCGGACGGCTACATCTGCGTGATCGTCTACAACGACAAGCAGTGGCAGAATTTCTTCGACGCCACCGGTCGCGACGATCTCCGCAGCAATCCGAAGTTTTCGACCTTTGCCGGCCGCGCCGGCAACATCGACGTCGTCTATGCCGAACTGGCGCGCATCCTCGAGACCAAAACCACCGCCGAATGGTCGGAGATTCTGGAGAAGGCCGACGTTCCGGTCATGCCGATGCACGATCTCGAAAGCCTGCTCGGCGATCGCCACATCGTCGCGACCGATTTCTTCCCCGTCGTCGATCATCCGACCGAGGGCCGGATCCGGAGCATGCGGCCTTCGGCGCGGTTTTCAGAGACGCCGGTTGAAACGAAGCGGCTGGCGCCGCGCCTCGGCGAACACAGCGTGGAGCTTCTTGGCGAGGCCGGCTTTTCGCCGGATGAGATTGTTGCGTTCGTGCGCGAAGGCGTCACCAAAGTCGCGTCGAATTCTTAAAGGACGAGAGAGATGGATTTTGCGCTGTCGGCCAATCAAGAGTCGATCCGCGACGCGATCGAAAAGATCTGCTCGCGCTTCGACGACGCCTACTGGCTCAAGAAGGACAAGGAGGGCGGCTACCCGGCCGACTTTCACCGCGCGCTGGCGGACGCCGGTTGGCTCGGCATCTGCATCCCGGAGGAATATGGCGGATCTGGCCTCGGCATCACCGATGCCGCGATCATGATGCGGACGATCGCGGAATCCGGCGCCGGCATGTCCGGCGCCTCCGCGGTGCATATGAACGTGTTTGGGCTCAATCCGGTCGTCGTCTTCGGCACCAAGGAGCAGTGCGCACGAATGCTGCCGCCGATCATCGACGGCCGCGACAAGTCCTGTTTTGCGGTGACCGAGCCCAACACCGGCCTCAACACCACGCAGCTCAAGACCCGCGCAGTGCGCAGCGGCGACAAGTATGTCGTCAACGGCCAGAAGGTGTGGATCTCCACCGCGCAGGTCGCCAACAAGATCCTGCTGCTGGCACGCACTACGCCGCTGGAAGAGGTCAAGACGCCGACGCAGGGCTTGAGCCTGTTCTACACGGATTTCGACAAGAAGCGTGTCGCCGTTCATGAGATCGAAAAGATGGGCCGCAAGCCCGTCGACTCCAATGAATTGTTCTTCGAGAATTTCGAGATCCCGGTGGAAGATCGCCTCGGCGACGAAGGCCGCGGGTTTGAATACATCCTGCACGGCATGAATCCTGAGCGCATTCTGATCGCGGCCGAAGCTGTAGGACTTGGCCAGATCGCGCTGTCGCGGGCCTCTGCCTATGCGAAGAACCGCATCGTGTTCAACCGTCCGATCGGCATGAACCAGGGCATCCAGCATCCGCTGGCGAAGAATTGGATGGAGCTGGAAGCGGCCTGGATGATGGTGCTGCGCGCCGGCTGGCAATACGACCAGGGCATGCCGTGCGGCCCAGCGGCCAACGCTGCCAAATATCTCGCCGCCGAAGCCGGCTTCCACGCCTGCGAGCAGGCGGTCATGACGCATGGCGGGTTTGGCTATGCAAAGGAATATCACGTCGAGCGTTACTTGCGGGAATCCTTGATCCCCCGGATTGCGCCGATCAGCCCGCAGCTCATTCTCAGCTTTATCGCCGAGAAGGTGCTTGGTTTGCCGAAGTCGTATTGAGAAACAGACCGTCATGAGCTTCATCACCGGCGTCGGACTGACGTCCTACGGCAAGCACGAGGGCTCGTCGTCGCTCGACCTCATGAGCAAGGCGGCCGAGCTTGCGGTTGCCGATGCCGGGCTGAAGCGGTCCGAGATCGACGGCATTCTCTGCGGCTATTCGACCGTCTCTCCGCACATCATGCTCGCTACCGTGTTCGCGGAGCATTTCGGCATTCAGCCGTCCTATGCGCACGCGGTACAGGTCGGCGGCGCCACCGGGCTTGCCATGACCATGCTGGCGCATCACCTCGTCGATGCCGGCGCGGCAAAGCATGTGCTCGTTGTCGGCGGCGAGCACCGGCTTACCGGGCAGAGCCGCGACGCCTCGATCCAGGCACTGGCGCAGGTCGGCCACCCCGAGTACGAGGTGACGCTGGGGCCGACGATCCCGGCCTATTACGGCCTCGTCGCCTCGCGCTACATGCACGAATATGGCGTCACCCAGGAAGACCTCGCCGAATTCGCCGTGCTGATGCGCGCCCACGCGCTGACCCATCCCGGCGCGCAGTTTCACGAACCGATCACCGTCGCCGACGTGATGGCCTCGAAGCCGGTGGCGATGCCGCTGAAGCTGCTGGATTGCTGTCCGGTGTCCGACGGCGGCGCGGCGTTCGTGGTCAGCCGTGAGAAGACATCCGCGACCGGCATCCGTATCCGTGGTTGCGCCCAGGCGCATACCCATCAGCACATCACCGCCGCGCCGCCATTGAGCGAACTCGGCGCGGAAATCGCCATCGCCAAGGCGAAGGCTGCCGCGGGCATCACGATATCGGATGTGCGATACGCGGCGGTCTATGACAGTTTTACCATCACGCTCGCCATGCTGCTGGAAGACCTCGGTCTCGCCGGGCGTGGCGAGGCAGCGGCGCGGGTGCGGGCAGGGCATTTTGGCCGCGACGGCGCCATGCCGCTCAACACCCATGGCGGGCTTTTGAGCTACGGCCATTGCGGCGTCGGCGGCGCGATGGCGCATCTGGTAGAGACGCATTTGCAGATGACGGAGCGCGCCGGATCACGACAGGTCCGCGACGCCTCGGTCGCGCTGCTGCACGGCGACGGCGGCGTGCTGTCGTCGCATGTCAGCATGTTCCTGGAGCGGGTACGATGAGCGACAGACCGGCGGACTGGACCAAAGGCGCGGAGGCGATCGTCTATCAAACCTGCGGCGCGTGCGGCGCCGTGCAATATTTCGCCCGCAGTTTTTGCGCCGCTTGTGGCGCGCCAGATCCAGCACCGAAGTGCGCCAGCGGATCAGGAACGGTCTATGCGACCTCGCTGGTCTGCCGCGCCGCGACGCCGGAGATGCGGGCGCATGTTCCTTACAACATGGTGCTGGTGGATGCGGTGGAGGGCTTTCGCATGATGGCCCATGGCGACAGTGATCTTGCGATCGGTGACAAGGTCACTGCAAGCTATCGGCCGTTTGCGGGACGGCTGGTCCCGTATTTCGAGAGGGTGAAGTGAAGTTCGAGTGCCGAATGTTCACGCTACGAAGCAACTCAGAAATACGCGGAACAGTGAAAATCTGAGTGCTTCGATGCGTCAACATTCAGTGCCAGTAGAACACGACGCTGGCGATAACGAGCATGGCCGTTACTGCCATCATCTGCGCAAAAGCTTCCGAGGCCGCCTTTTTCTTGGCTTCCTTCATGCCTAGCTCCCTAGACTTGGGCATGAGTCATCATTACCCGTGAAGGTTTGATGAACCCAGTTTGGTTTACTCGGAACGCCCCGCGACGAGTATTCGCTCCTGTAGGTCCCCGTTCGGCGAATATCGACAGTCACGAAGATCGGGGAGCATTGAGGCCGCAATTTGGCTCGTTCGTAGCCGGTTTGTGCGCGCGGCAGGGAGTTTTTTGGCCGCGGAAATACGGGCAGCGTGCTTGGGCGAACCATCGCGGCGGCATTTCGACGGTTGATCGGCTTCCTGCTGCAGTGCATGATCCTGCTGTCAACAAATCAGAAAATACCTAAACCCCAAGGTGACCAATGGCCCGCGTCGAGTACAGCGATCCCGCCAAGCACAACGACCGTACCCGCGAATTGCTCGGCAAAAACCGCAATGCCAACATCTTTCGCATGATGGCGCATTCGCCGAGCTACCTCGAACAATACTGCCGCCTCGGCGGCGCCATCCGCCACAAGGGCGAACTGGACCCGATCGTGCGCGAACTCGCCATCACCCGCACCGGCATCTTGTGCGAGGCGCCTTACGAAATCGTCGCCCACAAGCGAATCGGCAAGAATGTCGGCGTCACCGACGAGCAGAACGAAGCTCTGGAGAACTGGGAAGCGGCAACCTGCTTCAATGATGTGCAGCGTGCCGCGCTTGCGTTCACCGATGAAATCGTCAAGCGCCACAAACCGACGGACGCGACATTCAACGCGATTGCCTCGAAACTGACGCCGGCTGCACTGGTGGAATTGCAGCTCTCGGTCGGCT
>CADEDX010000515.1 GCA_902826195.1 uncultured Bradyrhizobium sp.
AGCGTGGCGCGGCCCTGCAAAAATTGGTAGATCAGCTTGGTCCAGGACGCCACTTGGGTTTTGGGCGCCGAGGCGTAGCCATAGCCGGGCATGTCGACCAGCCGGAGCCCTGAATTGTCGGGGCCGTCGAAGAAGATCAGTTCCTGGGTGCGGCCCGGCGTATGCGAGGTGCGCGCCAGCGCGTTGCGCCCGGTGAGCGCGTTGATGAGGCTCGATTTACCGACATTGGAGCGGCCGGCGAACGCCACTTCCACGCCCGCCATCGGCGGCAGCGTTTCGATCGAGGGCGAGGCCCACACGAATTTCCATTCGCCGGCAAAGAGCTTTCGGCCCTCCTCGATCAGCGTCGCATCGATGTCGGTGGTCATGCACCGACGCTTAGCAAAGCGTAGCAGGAGACGAAAGGTGAATGTGGTGCCGGCCTTTGCCGTTTCACGGCCGGCACCGGCCCTGCGATGCTATCACGAGGCCGGCGTTGGACAGTTCGGCGATCAGAACCGGTAGTTCACGCCCAGGCGCGCGATATGGCCGGTGAAATCGGCGCTGGCGTTGAAGGTCGATGCGAAGTTGGGATCGATCATGCCATGCGACAGGTTTCCCAGGTCGTAATAGGGATACTCTGCCTTGGCGCTCCAGTTGGCGAAGGCCCATTCGGCGCCGCCGCCGACCGTCCATCCGGTGAGGGTTCCGGACGTGGCGCCCTGCTGGCAGTTGTTGAGGGCGCACCCGCTGTTGCGCGTCAGCGCGGTGGCCAGACTGCCATGGCCATAATGATGCGCGAAGTGTCATTCGGGCCTGGCACCGATACGTTCCATCGAGGTCGGTCCAGGCGATGTCGGACTCGAGGCCGACGACCCATAGCGGGCTGATCTGCCAATTATAGCCGATCTGACCGCCGCCGACGAAGCCATCCGCATCGATCGGCAACGAGGTGGCGATGGAGCTGTTGGCGATGAGGCCGGCTGCATCGTTCACCGCGGTGATCCGGTCGGTGTTGCTGGCCCATCCGTAACCGGCGTTCGCGCCGAGATAAAAGCCGGTCCAGCTGTAGACCGCCGCCGCGGGCGCCTTGGTGATCGGAGCAAGGTCGGCCGCACGTACGTCAAAGGACGACGCCAGCATCGCCGTGGCGCCAAGGGCGGCAAGAAAACCTGAAAGCGAAAATCTGCGCATGAAAACTTCCTCTGGGCTGGCTGCGTTGTTGCGGTGTGAGCTAGCGGCAGTCGCTTTCGATCGTCCAGTTCAGGCGAGCGCCCCGGTTGAACGCGCGGGCGGCGCGACCGGTTTGTGCGCATGTGTTGCGTGGCTGCTACGGTTCGAGGCGTCGCCGATTGGATCGAGCGGCGCCAGACTTGAACGCACGGGAACTGCCGTGCGCGAGCAGGAAGAAAGGGCTGGACGCGTCCGGCAGGCCCGATGAACCATCGCATGGGAGGTGCGACTACTTCGAGGTGTCGGCATCGACAGAGGACAACAGAGGGGCGTCAGGTGAGTGTTGCGAACGACGAAGCGGTGACGCCGGGCCAACGATCCCTCGCGTCCGACGACCTGCCGGCGCATCTCGACGATCGGGCGCGGCTGGCCGTGTGGCAGGATCGCTTCGCCGAGTACAGTTGCAAGCTCGATATTTCGCCAGTGGCGGATCAGCCGTTCTCGATACGCTGCGAGTTGGCCCGGTTCCGGGAGATCGGCGCGATCAGGCTCGAGGGTACCGTCGACCGGTTCGAACGGCCGTCCCGTTATGCCGCGATCGACGGCAGCGATGATCTCATCCTGTGCCTGAACCAGGGCGGGTCCGTCACCTCGTTCACGCAGTCCGGCCGCGACGCCACCATCCGGCCCGGCGGCATGCTGCTCGCGACCAATACGATGGGCGGTCGATTGCGAAGCCTGGCGAACAATCCATCGTCGTCGCTGTTCATTCCGCGCCAGCGTCTCGACGCTGGTTGCCAATGTGGACGATCTGCTAGTCAGGCCAGTCGACACCGAATCCGCGCCGGTGCGCCTCCTCGGCCGGTACCTGGACCTGCTGTTCGCGTCGAACGATTTTGAGGGCGAGGCCGCGCTCGTGGCCCATATCGACACCACCATTACGGACCTCATCGCGCTCGCATTCGGCGCCGGCCGCGATGCCGGTGGACTGGCGCGCATGCGCGGCCTGCGGGCGGCGCGCGCGCATGAGATTTTGAGGCGTGTCGCCGCCGGCTTCAGCCGGCCGTCGTTCGGCTCCGCGGAAGTCGCGCACGCGATGGGGTTGTCGTCGCGCTACGTCAACGAATTGATGCAGGAGAGCGGGATCAGCTTCGCCGAGCGCGTGATGGAGTTGCGCCTGCAAAAGGCGCGCGCTTTGGTGGCCGCGCCGCGCCGCGCCACGCCGCCATGAGGGTTGGCGACATCGCCTACGCTTGCGGTTTCAACGAGGCATCCTATTTCAACCGCTGCTTCCGGCGGCGGTTCGGCGCCTCGCCGACACAAATGCGGAGAGGCTGAGCACCGGCCGGCGTACATGCGCGGCTTCATGCGCCTGGCCATGGCCGGTCGAAACCCGGCCATCCATGGCTCCGGTTTTCAGCTTATGCCAGGCCCGGGACGTCGGCGCGAAGACGTGCTTCGCGCTCAATCGTCACGTCTTCTCGGCCGGCTTGCCCATGCCAAAGCTGGCCTTTAGGTTGTCGAACAGCTCCACCTTCACGCCGTTCTTGCGCATGATGTAGCTCTGCTGCAGCACCGAGAGCAGGTTGTTCCAGGCCCAGTAGATCACGAGGCCCGCCGGGAAGCCCGCCAGCATGAAGGTGAAGATCAGCGGCATCCAGTCGAAGATCATCTTCTGGGTCGGATCCGGCGGCGTCGGGTTCAGCTTCATCTGGAACCACATCGTGATGCCCATGATGATCGGCCAGACGCCGAGCATCAGATAGGCGCCGATATGCGGCCCCAGCAGCGCGACGGGATCGAACGGGATCAGCCCGAACAGGTTGAAGATGGTGGTGGGATCGGGCGCCGAGAGATCCTTGATCCAGCCATAGAACGGCGCGTGGCGCATTTCGATGGTGACGAACAGCACCTTGTAGAGCGAGAAGAACACCGGGATCTGCAGCGCCACCGGAAGACAGCCCGCGATCGGGTTGATCTTCTCCTTGCGGTAGATCTCCATCATCTCCTGCTGCTGCTTCTGCCGGTCGTCCGGATAGCGCTCCTTCAGCGCGGCGAGCTGCGGCTGCACCGACTTCATCTTGGCCATCGAGGCGTAGGACTTGTTGGCGAGCGGGAAGAACAGCGTTTTCACCAGCACCGTCACCAGCAAGATGGCGATGCCGAAATTGCCGAACAGATGGAAGAAGTAGTCGAGCGCCAGGAACATCGGCTTGGTGATGAAGTAGAACCAGCCCCAGTCGATCAACAGGTCGAAATGGTTGAGATCGAGCTGCTTGTTGTAGCCGCCATGGCCGGCCAGCGGAAAATTGATGCCGACGACGCCGGCTTCCTTGGCGCCCGCGAACAGCCGCGCATTGGCCGAGCCGGTGCCGCCGATCGCAATGGTCTGCGGCTCCAGCAGGTAGTCGGTCTGGTAGTGATGCTTGGCGCCGACCAGGTTGGAGGCGAAGCGCGCCTGCAGCTTGGCGGTGGTATCGGGCAGCAGCGCCGATGCCCAGTATTTGTCGGTGATGCCGAGCCAGCCATTGATGACCTTGAAGTCGACCGCCTTGGTGTCATCGATCTTCTTGTAGCCGTATTCCTGCAGGCCCTGCTCGCCGAGATAGCCGATCAGGCCTTCATGCAGGATGTAGTAGCCGGAAACTTCAGGCGTGCCGTGGCGGGAGATCAGCGCGAACGGATAGAGCGTGACCGGGGCGCTGCCGACATTGCTTACGTCGTCCTTGATCGTGAACAGATATTTGTCGTCGATCGCAATGGTGCGGCGGAAGGTGAGGCCTTCGCCGTTGTCGTATTTCAGCGTCACGGGGCTGGTCGGCGTCAGGCTGCCGGAACCCTCCTGCTGCCACACCGTGTCGCGGTCGGGCAGCTTCGCCGTCGAGCCCGAGGCCCCGACCCAGCCGAACTCGGCGTAATAGGGATGCGCGGTGTTCGAGGGCGAGAACAGCACGATCGCGGACGATTTGGGGTCGACGGTGTCGCGGAATTTCTCCAGCGACAGATCGTCGACGCGCGCGCCCTTCAGCGCGATGCTGCCGGAAAGCCGCGGCGTATCGATCTTGATGCGCGGCGAGGCCGCGATCGCGGTGTCACGGCTGACGACCGGCTGGGCCGCGCCGGGCTGGCCGGCGGAGGGCGCCGCGCCCGGTTGTGGCGTGGTTGAACCCGCAGCCGTCGATCCCGGCGCCGTCTGCGGCACCGGCTTGTTGAGTTCGGACTGGGCCTGGGTTTGCGCGCGCTGCCGCTCCATCTGCGGCATGTTGTAGAAATACTGCCACGCGATCAGCACGAGGCCGGACAGAATGACGGCGAGGATGGTGTTGCGATTGTCGGTCATCGTTTTGGGGTCTCGCCATTCAATTCGATTTGCGGCTCGCGCCGCCCGGTTCCGACGGAAGCTGGAACCCGCTATCTTTGCTTGAAACCGTTTTCTTCGCAGGCTGCCGGTCGAGGCGATGCAGCGCCGAGCGGAGATCGTCGAGCATGGTCGCGAAGTCGCGGGTGAGCGCGGACCTTCGGCCTACCAGCACATAATCATGGTGGGGACGCACCGATGTGACATCCAGCCGCTTCACGAGTTCACGAAGCCGACGCCGGATGCGATTGCGCTCGGTGGCGGTACCGTTCTTCTTGGTGACGGTGAAACCGATCCGGATCGGGCCATCATCGTCGCGGGAACGGCCCTGCACCACGAAGGCAGCACTGTTCGACCGCGTGCCATTGGCAACGGCGAGAAAGTCCGCCCGCTGCCTCAGCCGATCCATGAATAAAATCTCCGGAAGATCCGGCTCAGGCGCTCAGACGCTTGCGGCCGCGCGCACGGCGGGCGGCGAGAACCTTGCGGCCGCCGACGGTGGCGAGACGGGCGCGGAAGCCGTGACGGCGCTTGCGCACCAGTTTGCTGGGTTGATAAGTCCGCTTCACGGGTAGTTCTCCGCTGACCGGGCAATTT
>CADEDX010000516.1 GCA_902826195.1 uncultured Bradyrhizobium sp.
TTTCCGACGGTTCGTTCGTCTACGTGCCGCCGGGCGTACGCTGCCCGATGGAGCTCTCGACCTATTTCCGGATCAACGAACGCAACACCGGCCAGTTCGAGCGGACGCTGCTGATCGCCGACGAGGGCGCCTACGTCAGCTATCTCGAGGGCTGCACCGCGCCGCAGCGCGACGAGAACCAGCTGCACGCCGCCGTGGTCGAACTGGTCGCATTGGAAGATGCCGAAATAAAGTATTCGACGGTGCAGAACTGGTACCCCGGCAATTCCGAAGGTGTCGGCGGCATCTACAATTTCGTCACCAAGCGGGGCGACTGCCGCGGCGACAATTCGAAAATCTCGT
This sequence comes from uncultured Bradyrhizobium sp., assembly GCA_902826195.1. Lineage (GTDB taxonomy): Bacteria > Pseudomonadota > Alphaproteobacteria > Rhizobiales > Xanthobacteraceae > Bradyrhizobium. The sequence goes on from CADEDX010000516.1 coordinate 343, forward strand.
GGACCCAGGTCGAAACCGGATCGGCGATCACCTGGAAATACCCGAGCTGCATTCTGCGCGGTGATAACTCTCGCGGCGAGTTCTACTCGATCGCGATCTCGAACGGTCACCAGCAGGTCGATAGCGGCACCAAGATGATCCATCTCGGCAAGAACACGACGAGCCGGATCATCTCCAAGGGCATCGCTGCCGGCGTGTCGCAAAATACCTATCGGGGCCTCGTCACCGCCCATCGCAAAGCCAACGGCGCGCGCAACTTCACCGCCTGCGACTCGCTTTTGATCGGCGACAGATGCGGCGCGCATACCGTGCCCTATATCGAGGCGAAGAATTCCTCGGCGCAGTTCGAGCACGAGGCGACGACGTCGAAGATTTCCGAGGACGTGCTGTTCTATTGCGTCCAGCGCGGGCTGAGCCAGGAAGAAGCCGTCGGCCTCGTGGTCAACGGCTTCGTCAAGGACGTGCTGCAGCAGCTGCCGATGGAGTTCGCGGTGGAAGCGCAGAAGCTGATCTCAATCTCGCTCGAGGGCAGCGTCGGATGACGACGCCGTATCAACCATGCAACGGAGGCCATTGCCGATGACGCCGCTCCTCGAAATCCGCGGTCTTCGGGCCGAAATCGCCGGACGGAAAATTCTCCAAGGCCTCGACCTCAAGGTCGATGCCGGCGAGATCCATGCCATCATGGGGCCGAACGGCGCCGGCAAGTCTACGCTTTCCTACGTGCTGGCCGGAAAGCCCGGCTACGAGATCACCGGCGGCGAAATCCTGTTCAAGGGCGAGGACCTGCTGGCGATGGCGCCGGACGAGCGGGCGGCCAAGGGCGTGTTCCTCGCGTTCCAGTACCCGCTGGAAATCCCGGGCGTCGCCACCGTCACGTTTCTGCGTACCGCGCTCAACGCCCAGCGCCGCAAGCGCGGCGAGGAGGAGTTGTCGTCGCCGGACCTGCTCAAGCGCGTCCGTGAGCTCGCGAGAAAACTCGGCATCGATCCCGAGATGTTGCGCCGTCCCCTCAATGTCGGGTTTTCCGGCGGCGAGAAGAAGCGTAACGAGACGCTGCAGATGGCGCTGCTGGAGCCGCTGCTCTGCGTCCTCGACGAGACCGATTCCGGCCTCGATATCGACGCCCTCAAGATCGTCGCGAACGGCGTCAACGCGCTGCGCGCGAGCGAACGCGGCATGATCGTGATCACGCATTACCAGCGGCTGCTGGACTACATCGTGCCCGATGTCGTTCATGTGCTCGCTGCCGGACGCATCGTGAAGACCGGCGGCAAGGAGCTCGCGCTGGAACTCGAGGCGACCGGATACGCGCAATATCAGAACGTGGCGGCGTAACGGTCATGAGCGCCGCAATCCGCCCCGTCAGGACGCAAGCCGAACTCGGACTAGCCGATCTCTATGCGACGGCCCGGCACGGGCTGCCGGGTGGCAAGGATATCGCGGCGGTTCGCGCCGCCGCGTTCAATCATTTCGTGCTGGCGGGATTGCCCAACGCCCGCGTCGAATCCTGGAAATATACCGACCTGCGGCGTCTGATGCGCGATGCCAAGCCGCTGGCGCCGCCGCCTGACGCGACCTCCAAGGAGGAGGCGCGCGCCGCCGGGGAACTGCTTTCCGGGCTCGACTTTCGGCGCGTGGTGATCGTCGATGGCGCCTTCGTCGAAGAGCTGTCCGATCTGGCCGGACTCGAGCCCGGCGTCATGGTCCGCTCGATGGCCGAAGCGCTCGCCCTGGACGAACCGATGCTGTCGCAGGGCCTTGGGGTGATGGTTCCTGCCGACGATTCGGCGCTCGCGCTCAATACCGCGCTGGCCGGCGACGGTGTGGTGATCACGGTTTCGCCGGATGTCGCCGTCGTGCGGCCGATTCACTTGGCTTTCGTCAACACCGCCACGGCGCCCGCGGCGATGGTGACGCGATCGCTGGTAGTGATCGGCAAAGGTGCCCGCGCGACCTTCATCGAAACCCACGAGGGGCGCGGTCAGGCGGACTATCAGGTCAACACCGCGCTTCAGCTCGTGATCGGCGACGAGGCTAAGGTCGATCACGTCAAGGTCACCCGTGAGGGCAAGGGCGCCATCCACATCGGAACATTGTTGGCCCATGTCGGTACGCGCGCGACGTTCAACCAATGGGGCTTCACGACCGGCGGCGCCGTGGTCCGCCATCAGCTGTTCGTGCTGCTCTCGGGGGAGGGCACGACGGCAAATCTCGGCGGCCTCAGCCTGCTTGCCGAACGCCAGCACGCCGATACCACGCTCGCCGTCGAGCATGCTGCGCCCGGCTGCCACAGCCGCGAAGTGTTCAAGGCAGTGGTCGATGACGAGGCTCGCGCGGTATTTCAAGGCAAGATCACGGTGCGGCAGCAGGCGCAGAAGACCGACGCCAAGATGATGACCCGCGCGCTGTTGCTGTCGGATGACGCGGAGGCCGACGGCAAGCCGGAGCTCGAGATCTTTGCCGACGATGTCCAATGCGGCCACGGCGCCACCACCGGCAACCTGGACGACCAGCTGAAGTTCTATCTGATGGCCCGCGGCATTCCGGAAAAACAGGCAGAGGCGCTGCTGATCCAAGCTTTTGCCGCCGAGGTGGTCGAGACGATCGAGCATGAGGGCGTCCGTGACGCGCTGATGGAGGCCATTGCTGGCTGGCTCGGGCAGCGGGGATGAAACAATGCATCCGGCGGTAAGCAACGGTAGCTAGGACGTCAACCGCGTCCGCGAGGATTTTCCGATTCTCGGAATGCAGGTCTATGGCAAACCGCTGGTCTATCTCGACAACGCCGCTTCGGCCCAGAAGCCCAAGGCGGTTCTCGATCGCCTGACCCAGGCCTACACGTCCGAATATTCCAACGTTCACCGCGGGCTGCATTATCTGGCCAATGCCGCCACCGAGGGCTATGAGGGCGCCCGCGACAAAGTCGCCGGCTTCCTGAATGCCGATCGCAGCGATGAAATCATCTTTACACGCGGTGCTACGGAGGCGATCAACCTCGTGGCGCAGACCTTCGGACGCGAGCGGATCGGGCCGGGCGATGAAATCGTGCTCTCCATCATGGAGCACCATGCCAACATCGTTCCCTGGCACTTCCTCAGGGAGCGTCAGGGCGCGGTGATCAAATGGGCGCCGGTGGATGACGACGGCAATTTCCTGATCGACGAATTTGAGAAGCTGCTGACCGACCGCACCAAAATGGTCGCAATCAGCCAGATGTCGAACGTGCTCGGCACCGTGGTGCCGGTAAGGGAAGTGGTCCGCCTTGCGCATGCGCGGGGAATCCCGGTGCTGGTCGACGGCGCGCAGTCTTCCGTACACATGGACGTTGATGTCCGTGACATCGATTGCGATTTCTTCGTCATCACCGGCCATAAATTATACGGTCCGACCGGCATCGGTGCGCTCTATGGCAAGCACGAGCATCTCGCGACCATGCCGCCGTTCAACGGCGGCGGCGAGATGATCCGGGAGGTGCATCGGGATCACGTCAGCTACGGCGTGCCGCCGCACCGGTTCGAGGCCGGGACGCCGCCAATCGTGCAGGCGATCGGCCTTGGTGCGGCCATCGACTACATCAACTCGATCGGCAAGGGCCGGATCAGGGCGCATGAAAGCGCGCTGCTCGCCTATGCCCAGGAACGGCTCGGCGAAATCAATTCGCTGCGCATCATCGGGACAGCGGTCGAAAAAGGCGCCATCGTTTCGTTCGAGATGAACAGCGCCCACTCCCATGATTTCGCGACCGTGATCGACCGCGCCGGCATCGCGGTGCGGGCCGGCACCCATTGCGCCATGCCGCTGATGGAACGGTTTGGGGTCACGTCCACCTGCCGGGCCTCGTTCGCACTCTACAATACCCGTGACGAGGTCGACATCCTGGCGCGTGCCCTGACCAAGGCGCAGGAGTTCTTCACATGAGCCACCCGAACGCCCGGCCGAGGCCGGCCACCATCGCCCGCGTCGTTCATGACCCGCGCCGCCGACGTCTCGGGCGCGGCCCGGGCGGTGCCGACCACCACGAATTCAAGCCACGCGACGCCGTATGCTCGTTGACGCGAGTCACCAATGACGGGATCTATCCTCACCGGGACATCGGCGAGACCCTGGTCAACCGAGGCGATATCGGCGTCGTTCGCGAAAGCTGGAGTTTTCTCGGGGAGGCCTACTATACGGTGGAGTTTTTTGCCCGGGCGGCCGTCGTCATCCTGCGCGGCCAGGAGATGGCGCGAGCCGCTTCGCACGGGAGTGTGCGGCCGGCGCCTTGACCGCCGGTCCGAGCAGGAGTCTCCCGGCTATTCGGCGGCAGCCCGGTTCGCCAGTGCCTGCTGGGCATCGGTACGAATACGCGTGACCATGGACCGAAACCCGTTGGAACGCTGCGGCGTGAGATGCTCGCGCAGCCCCAGCCGGTCGAACAGGGCAACCGGGTCCGTCGCCAATATCTGGACGGCCGGCTTGCCGGAGACGACCGCGAGCAGAATGGCAACCAGCCCGCGGACGATGTGGGCGTCGCTGTCGCCGCAAAAATAGAGCACCGGCTGTTCGTCCTCGAAACGGGCCGAGGTGCCGAGCCAGACCTGGCTGGCGCAGCCCGGGACCTTGTTGGCGTCGCAGCGATCGACATCCGGCAACGGATTCATGCCGCGGCCGAGTTCGATGACGTAGCGGTAGCGGTCGTCCCATTCGTCGAGCAGCGCGAAGTTGTCGATGATGTCATCGATCGGCGGAATGCCTGTCCCGGATGCCTGAT
>CADEDX010000517.1 GCA_902826195.1 uncultured Bradyrhizobium sp.
AGCGCATCAGTGCAGTCCCTCGACGAATTTCTTGTAGGCGGCCTCGTCCATCAGCGTGTTCCAGCACGAGATGTTCTTGACGCGCTCCAGGAAGGAGCCGCCGTCGCGGACGGTGCCGGCCTTTTCCATCGGCACGCCGTACGGATCCTTGATCTCTTCCGGCGCCGGCTTGCCTTCGTACCAGAAGGCCCATTCGGTCGGGGTCATGTGCTTCTTCGCCGTCGATGGCACCGGACTGTAATAGCCGTAACGACTGACGAAGGCTCCCTGCCATCCGGTGTAGTACCAGTTGATGTACTCGTAGGCCGCATCCAGCTTCTTGCCGCTGAGATGCTTCATCAGGCCGAGGCCGTTGCACCAGCCGCGATAGCCTTCCTTGTCGCCCTTCTTGTTGACGGGCGCATAGACGCATGGGATCTGCTTGACGCGAACGGCCGCCACGGCCGGCGACCACATCGACTGGATCACGACTTCGCCCGCCGCCATCAACTGCACCGACTGGTCGAAAGTGGTCCAGGTGGCGCGGAAGTGACCGGACTTCTTCAATTCGATCAGCTTCTCGATCGTGAAGTCGATCTCCTTGGTGGTCATGTTGCCTTTGTTGCCATACTTGATCAGGTCGGCGCTCTCGAAGCAGAGCGCCGCATCCATGATGCCGATCGCCGGGACGTCGAGAATCGCGGCCTTTCCCTTGTATTTCGGATTGAGCAGATCCTTCCACTCGGTCACGGGGTGATCGACCAGATCGGGCCGATAGCCGATGGAATCGGCGTTGTAGACCTGCGGCAGGAACGTCGCCCAGTCAGTCACGCCGTCATGCAGATCGGTCGCGTTCGCATCCTTGATGTACATCGCCTCGTAAGGCGAGACGCCCTGACGCGGAATCTTGTGCCCATCGAGCTCGCCCTTGGTGAAGATCGGCAGAAAGTTGTCGAACTCCTTGACCTTCTTGATGTTGATGCCCTGGATTACGCCGCGCTTGGCAGCGAGTTTGGCCTGCCAGCCTTCGAGATCCGGGATATCCACGCTGTTCGGCTGGGTGATGAAGCGATTGATCGCGGCGGAGGTGTCGAGATTCTGCATCGTGACCTTGAAGCCGAGGTCCTTGGCGGCCTGGTCGCCGATCGCTTTCACCACAGAATAGGAAACGCCGACATGTCGAAGCTCAATGTCCTTGATCTCCTGCGCCCAGATCACGGGCGCACCGATCACATTCGACCCGGCGGCGGCGCCGGCGACCGCCGCCGCTCCCTTCAGCACTTGTCGACGAGAGGGCAGATGGCCCTTCGCAACGCTTCTCTTGCCTGATTTATCGCTATCCCTGCCCATATCCAACTCCCCTGCAAACAATCCGGTGGCGGTTGCGTTCATCTCAACTGGCAAGAACGCTAACAGCGAGGGGAGCCGGCAAGAAATGAGAAGTTCTCATTGAAAGAATAAGGCGCTCTAATGCGAAATCGCACAGACACTGAGCGGCTACTGTCCGCATCAAGTTTCACTTGAACGGCGAGCCGGCTTCAGATCTGCATTCGGTGATGGATCACATTCGGCAACGCATCGGAAAATGTCCCTCGCTTTGCGAGGGCATTGCATCGACAGGCCACCTGACCTGGGTGGGATCGGTGTCGATAGCTCAGTTGCCCTGCCCGTAGCTGCTTCTTGCAGCCACGGCGCTGACATAGCCGAGCCGGACATCGCGTTCGACAAGCTCCCGCGCCCGCAATCGCGCGTCGCCGAAACCGCCGCCGCCTGACGTTTCGAGCCGAATGATGTCGCCGGCCTTCACCATCATGTTGGTGACCTTGGAGCGCAACGCCTGCTTCTGGCCGTCGCGGATCAAATAAAGCGCACTTGGCGCTGCGGATTCTCCGCCTGCCAAACCAAAGGGACGGAACTTGAAGCGATCGAGATTGGTCGAAAGCTGCGCCATCGGGCAATCGATCCGCCATTCGCGCCACAGGCCCAGGCCGCCGCGCCATTGGCCGGGACCACCGGTGTCGGTCAGCAAGCCGTAGCCCATGAACGTCACCGGCATGTCGCTTTCGATCATCTCCATCGGAATGTTCGAGTTGTTATGCATCCCGAACGACAATGCCGACGGCCCGTCAGAAATTGGCAGCGCGCCGATCCCGCCGACCTCGATCTCGACGAGAACCCGCCGACCCAACTCAGGATCGATGGTCTGCAACGTCACGACATAGGACACCGCATAATAGGCCGCCGGCATGCGCTCCGGCACCGCCTGATGCAGCGCGCCGAACAGCACCGTGGCCAAGCGGTGGCCGATGGCGATGCGATGGACGACGGGCGCCGGCACAGCCGCGCTCACGCACAGGCCGGGCGGTGCTACGATTTTGACAGGACGATAGCATCCCGCATTCGCCGCAATGGGTATGTCGGCCGAGGCGATCAACGCATAAAACACCGTCGAGCAGGTCGACGACAGCGTCGCGTTGCTCGGCCCCATCACCTGCGGACTGCAGCCGGAGAGATCGACCGTGAGTTCGTCGCCTGCGACGGTCAATCTGGCATGAATGTGGATCGGCGCATCCGAAATTCCGTCGTCATCGACATGATCCTCGAATTCATAAGTACCGTCGGGGATGCGGCCGATCACGGCCCGCATCGCCGCCTCGGAGCGATCGAGCAACAGGCCGGTCGCCGCTTCGAAACGCGCCTCGCCGAGCTTTGCGGCAAGCCGCTCGACGCTTGCCGCGCCGATGTCCAGCGAGGCGAGTTGCGATTGCAGATCGCCCCACAGAATGTCGGGCTGGCGGACATTCTGCAGGATGATGGCGCGGATCGGCTCGTTGAGCTTGCCGTCCTCGACGATCTTCACCGGCGGGATGCGCAGGCCCTCCTGAAAGATCTCCGTCGCGCTGGAACCGTAACTGCCCGGCGAGGAACCGCCGACGTCGAGATGGTGACACAACGCGCCGACGAACCCGATGCGCCGACCGTTGCGAAAGACAGCCTTGTAGGCAACGATATCGGGCAGATGCTGGCCGCCGCAGTACGGGTCGTTCGAGATCACGACGTCGCCTGGCCCCCATTTTGCGGGCGCAATGTGATGCGCCAGGATTTCGGTGAGGAAGTAGCTCATCGAATTGAGGTGGCTCGGGATGCGCGCGGCCTGCGCCACGTTCCATCCATCGCGGTCGAAGATCGCGGTGGAGTAGTCGAGCAATTCCCGCACGATGGTCGAGCGGCTGGTGCGCCAGATCGTAACGTCCATCTCGGCGGCGGCGGCCGTCAGGGCGTTGTAGATGATCTCGAGTTCGATCGGCGATATCTCGGCATGCGAAACGTTCACGTTCATTCCGGCCTCCTCGCCACGAGGTGGCCGCTCTTGTCGCGCTGACAACTCCATCCGTCAACGAGAAGCACGCTGGTGTAGGCCTCCTCGATGACCGCCGGCCCTTCGATCGTCGCGCCCGTAAACACGTCGGCGCGATTCCACACCGCGACGTCCCGCCAGCCGCCGGAAAGCCAGATCCTCCGCTGGCCGACAGGTTGGCCGCTGTCGCGCGCATCTGTCCCGGTTGCGACAGGTTTGGGCAAGCGGCCGATCGCCGACGCCCGCAACGACACGATCTCGACCGGCGAGCCCGGATTTGAATAGGAGAAATATTGACGGTGGAGATCGTGAAAATCGGAGATCAGCAGTGCCAGCGCCGCCTCGTCGAGCTTGAGCGAGCGCAGCGGCACCGTCAGCTCAAAAGCTTGCCCCTTGTAGTGCATGTCGGCGGAGAGTTCGATGTGACGATCATTCTCAGGAATCGCGTCGGCATCGAGCCTCGTCCGCGCATCAGCAGTGAGGCTTTCGAGCAGCGGTGTGATAGCGCTGAGCTTTTCCGGGGTTGCATCGAGGACGCGCGAGCGCACGAGGTCATGCGTCAGATCCGAATGAAGAATGCCGTAAGCGGACAATGTGCTGGCATTTTCCGGAAACACGACGCGCCGGATCCCCGTCTCGTCAGCCACGTCGAGCGCATGCAGACCTGCAGCGCCACCGAAGGCGATCATGGTGAATTCCCGCGGATCGACGCCCTTCTCGAACAGCGACAAGCGGATCGCAGCGCCCAGATTTGCGTTGACCACGGCGAGCAATCCCTCCGCCGCAGGCTCGGTCGCGAGGCTCAGATGTTGGGCCACCTCGGTATCGATCACGCCACGGGCCGCCTTGCCGTCGAGGCGCATTCCGCCGCCCAAGAATTTCTCGCCGTCGATCCGGCCAAGCGTGACATTCGCATCCGTCACCGTTGCCCCGGTCCCGCCGCGACCGTAGCAGGCGGGGCCCGGAAAAGAGCCGGCGCTTTCAGGCCCGACCGTCAGCCGCTGGCCCCGCTGCACCTTGGCGAGCGAACCGCCGCCGGCGCCGATGGCGCGGATTTCGACCATCGGAATGCGGACGGGCATGCGGTCCACCTCGCCCTGCATGACGACGTTGACGCGGCCGTTGCGTACCACCGAGACGTCAAAACTGGTCCCGCCCATGTCGACGCCGATCAGATTGTCTTCGCCGAGGACCTTGCTCAGCAACGCGCAAGCCGCGCTGCCTCCCGATGGTCCCGACAGCAGAAGCCGCACCGGCTCCAGCGCCGCGGTCCTGGCGGCGCACACGCCGCCGTTCGATTGCACCAGAAGCAGCCGCGGCCGAAATCCTTCGGTCTCCATGCGTTGCGAGAGCTTGTCGAGATATCCCGCAATGACCGGAATCAAGACCGCGTTGAGCACGGTGGTCGAGGTGCGCTCGTATTCGCGGATCTCCGCGCTCAAGGCGCTCGCGCAGGAAACTTTCAGCGCGGGCCTCGTCTTAGCAAGATACTCGGCGATCGCCTGTTCGTGCTGCGGGTTGAGGTAGGAATTCATCAGGCAGACGGCGACGCTGACCGGATTGATCTTGTCGATCGCCGCGGCGAGGCTTTCCAGCGCCGCTGGCGTCAGCGGTGTTTCGACACGGCCATCTGATCGTATTCTTTCCGCGATGCCGATACGACAATCGCGCGGGATGAGCGTCGGCGGCTGCTGCGGACTGAGGGAGTAGACTTCGCGCCGGACGTGGCGGCCGATCTCCAGCACATCCTCAAAGCC
>CADEDX010000518.1 GCA_902826195.1 uncultured Bradyrhizobium sp.
GTCGTGGTGCCGTCGCCGGCGGTGTCGTTGGTCTTGGAGGCGACTTCGCGCAGCATCTGCGCGCCCATGTTCTCGAACTTGTCTTCGAGTTCGATTTCCTTGGCGACGGTAACGCCGTCCTTGGTGATGCGGGGCGCACCAAAACTCTTCTCGATCACGACGTTGCGGCCCTTGGGGCCGAGCGTCACTTTCACCGCGTTGGCGAGAATATCGACGCCGCGCAGCATGCGGTCGCGGGCGTCGCCGGAAAATTTAACGTCTTTGGCAGCCATTTTGTGTTGCTCCTTGAAATCGGTCCTCATCCTGAGGAGCGGGCCTTGGCCCGCGTCTCGAAGGATGATTTGTGCGGATGTTCACCCTTCGAGACGGCAGCTTCGCTGCCTCCTCAGGGTGAGGGCAGCGTGCCTCAGCTCAGCACGCCCATGATGTCGCTCTCCTTCATGATCAGGAGCTCCTCGCCGTCGAGCTTGACCTCGGTGCCCGACCACTTGCCGAACAGCACGCGGTCGCCGACCTTGATGTCGATCGGGATCAGCTTGCCGGCCTCGTCGCGGCCGCCCGGGCCGACGGCGGTGACTTCGCCCTGCGACGGCTTTTCCTTGGCGCTGTCGGGAATGATGATGCCGCCCTTGGTCTTCTCCTCGGCATCGATGCGCTTCACAACGACGCGGTCGTGCAGCGGACGGAATTTGGACTTGGACATGACGTCTCCTCTTGAAGTTCCGTGGGAAGGCGTGGTTCAGCTCGGTGCCACCGAAATGGCTGATATTGGCGTGTATTCGATGCCGTCCCGGGCGGGACAGCAGGCCCCTTAGCAATCGGTGTAATTGAGTGCTAAACGTGGGGCCGGGGAATATGGCTTGGCGCCGATCCTGTCAAGCAAACAAGGGGGTTAAGGCCTTGGTGAGGCCAATATAGGATGGTGGTTCGGAAACCAAATCGGCGCAGCGGCGTAATTTTGACGGACGTCGTTGCTCCGGCAGGCTTTTTGCGCTTGGTTGCGCTGCGGCTGCTTGACGGGAGCGGCCAGGGATTTGCCAGCGAATTGCTCGGGGGAATGCGATGATCAGCTCACGTAATGCGCGTACGGTTGCCAATCTGGCCGCCGCGTCGGCGCTCACGGTTTTGCTGGGCGCGTGCGGTGGCGGCATGAGCTTGCCGTCGATGTCGTCTGGTCCGGCGCCCGACGCCGAACCCGGCGTCGCGCCGGAGATGCCCGCGACCATCCGTCCCGACGAGATCGTCGGCCGCTGGGGGCTCGCCTCGTTCCAGAACCCCAACGACCGCGCCCGAACCGAGGCCGCGGCGCGCGGCCAGTGCAAGCAGCCCTATGTGATCGGCGCCGGCCAGTCCGGCGGCGTGGTCATGCATCTGGCCGACCAGGCCACCCCGCAGGAACTTCGTCTCAAGGGCTCGCCGAGCGGCAAGAACTACATCGGCCCGGCGGGTCCTACGCCCGGCGAGCAGGACCGCGAGATCGTCTCGTTCGACGGCCGCGTGCTGATCACCCGCTTCATCGACAAGGATGCCGCGGTCCGTTACGGCAACATGGTCTATGTCCGCTGCGCACCGCGGGCTTAAAAAGCTGCGGCGCCCCCGCGCGTCATGCCCGCTAACAGGTCTCGCCTTCGGCGAGCCCGATGACAGGCTCCGGCGGGCATCCAGTATGCCGCGGCTTCTCGTGAATCGCTGACGTCTCTGGAATACCGGATGGTCCGCCCAGTGCGCAATTGCGCAGAAGGCGGATGATGACAGTGCGCGGATGATGGCCCAACAAAAAACGCCGGCTTGAAGCCGGCGTTTTGTTTAGATCGCGTTAACCAGTTCGATCAATCGAACAGCGCGTCGATGTCGTTCTGCGAGGCGTGACCGACGTCGCCGTCGAGCTTCGGGCCATTGAGGAGCCTGTCGTCGCCTTCGCGGGTATCGACGATCGGGGGTGCATGGGCCTTGATGGCGTCGACGCCGCCCCAGATTTCCATCATCTCGATGATGTGCTTTTCGATGAACTTCATCGTGTTCATCACCTTGCTGATGCGCTGGCCCGTCAGGTCCTGGAAATTGCAGGCCTCGAAGATCGCGACGACCTTTTCCTGGATATCCTCGCTGAGCAGCTTCTGCTGGTCGGGCGAGATGTTCTTGGACAGCGCGGTGGCGGCCTGATCGATCGCCTCGACGGCCTCGAGAATCTGTTGGGTGGCCTGTTCGGTGCCGCCGACGACGGCGCCGAGTTCACCGTTGACCTTGGCCATTTCCTCGCCGTCAAAGCTGGTGCCGTGCAGGGTGGCGATTTCGCGCTTGGTGCGGTTGATGGCGTCGTGAATCAGGTCGAGTTCGACCTTGAGCTTCTCGCACTGCTCGATCTGGGCGCGATAGGTTTCCAGCAGCGCCTGGGCGTCGGCGACCTCGCGATTGACTTCCGCAGCCACCGTCGCGACGGTGGCGTCGCCCCCGCTGGCGCCGCCGGCGTGTCCGAAGCCGGCCATCTGGGCACGGATCGCGCGCAACTCGGCCATGATCTCACGATGCATCGGGCCAATCTCTCCGCCATCGGCAGGCATGATGATCGGCGCGTCACCCAAAAGGGCCTGTTCGATACGAAAACGCTTGCGACTGACGGACATGAGTTTTTCCCACCCTTGCAATCCGGGTGTTGTAAACCGGCGTCATTTAACGCGAGGTTCACATGGGCAGGTATCAAGGCGTCGCCATGACCGCCGGCGCTTACCAATCATTAACCATGACGATCCGCGTTCACGCAAAATAAACGCTACCTGCCAAATTCGGGCGTGGCTGCGGGCATGGTGAATCAAAACGGCCGATCCGTTTACCAAACCGATCAGGTTTTGATTTGTATTGATCGCATGCAGCGGCGTCCGTCGCGCCGCTGCGGCCAACCCCACAGTGACGAACAGTACAGAGTACGTCGATGTCCGGAAAAATCTATTTTGCGCTCCTTGCGAGCGCGTCCTGCCTTTGCTTTGCCGGTGAGGCCGGCGCGATCGATGCCTCGTTTGCCGTCCAACCCACCGTGATCTACGCCCGGGAACCCGCGCCGGTACGCACGGCCGCCGCCGAACGCGCCAACATGGGCGGCGGCTTCATCGAATTCCTGTTCGGCGATGGGCCACAGGGCAATCGGTATCAGCGCGAGCCGGCCTACCAGCCGCAGCCGGATTACGGCTATGCCGGGCGGCGCACGCTGCTTCCCCCGATGGACCCGCAGCAGTCGATGCGCCGGGAAGAGGAGATGGTCGATCCCGCGCAGCGTCCGCTCGATCCAAAATACGAAAAGCAGGTGGTCGAGTATCACGGCAGGGAAAGTCCCGGCACCATCGTGATCGACACCCCGAACAAGTTCCTGTTCCTGGTGCAGGGCGACGGTAAGGCGCTGCGCTACGGCGTCGGCGTTGGCCGCCCCGGGTTCACCTGGTCGGGCACCAAGACGGTTTCTGCCAAAAAGGAATGGCCGGCCTGGACCCCGCCGCCGGAAATGCTGGCGCGCCGTCCCGACCTGCCGCGGTACATGGAAGGCGGTCCGGACAATCCGCTCGGCGCGCGCGCCATGTATCTGGGCTCGTCGCTCTATCGCATCCACGGCTCCAACGAGCCCTGGACCATCGGAACCAACGTCTCGTCCGGCTGCATCCGGATGCGCAATGAGGACGTCATCGACCTCTACGGCCGCGTCCATGTCGGCGCCAGGGTCATCGTGATCTGAACGGCCGGAATGCAAAACAAAACGGCCGCCGATCGGGCGGCCGTTTCTTTTTTCAACTCCGACATCGCTCACGCGTTATCGCTGCCGCCATCACCATCGTCGCCGTCGAAGCCATCCGAGTCGTGGTCGAGGTCGTCATCATTATCAGAGCCGGAGTCGAAGAAACCCTGCCGCGAACCGCCATCATCATTGTTGTCGGCGCGCCGGCCTGACGCCGTGCCGATGTCGTTCATCCCGGCCTCGCGCGCCAGGCTGCCGCCGGACTGATCGCTCCACGGCCGGCGGTCTTCGATCCCGCCATTATGGTTTCCAGTGTCGCCAAACGCCGGGTGGTTGCCGCTGCCGCCCATCATCGAGCGGATGCTGCCGGCCAATAGCGAGCCGCCGACCACGCCGGCCGCGGCCGCTGCCGCCGTTCCGAGGAACGAGCCGCCGCCGCCGAACGCGGACGGCTGTTGCGGCGCGCCGCCATAGGGCTGGCCGTAAGCCGGCTGGCCATATTGCTGTCCGCCCGGTTGTCCCTGCTGCCACACCTGACCGGTATTCCAGGCCGGACGACCGCCACCAGCCATTTCCGGCGCGCGCACGTTGGGCACCGAACCATGCGACTGGTTCTGCCCGAAGATCGCGTCGCGCATCGAATCGAGGAAGCCTCCGGATTGGCCTTGGCCTTGCTGACCGGCGGCGGCTTCCAGTTCCTGGATGCGCTGGTCTGCGCGCTTTAACGCCTCGTCCTGCACCAGTGCGGTCTGCACCAGCGCATAGACCGCGTTCGGCGCGCTGCGCAGGCCCTGCATGATCGCCGACATCGCCTCCGGATCGCGCTTGGCGCTTTCCAGCTTGGCGAGCCGGTCGAAAAGATCGTCAATCAGTTGGCGTTCTTGCGGTGTCATGGCCCTCTCCCTCGCGTCGGATTATCGACGCGCCGCGCAGATGTAGGGCGGGCTTTGGGCGGCAAGTAGTGGGGGGCCGGATTAAATTTCAGTATGCGACAAAATGTCGGGATTTCGCTGACGTTATCAACGCAATGTGACCTTATTCGCCGCCAGCAACGCCGGGAAACCATCACCTGCGAGATAGGCATGCTCCGCCTCGCGCTGGGAGGTGAGCGGATCCAGACTCTCGAGGGTCTCGTCGACAAATCCAGGATGGCACATCACCAATCCGTCATCCGGCAAACCCTCGAGGAACTGACTCATCAGCCAGCCGAAATCGGGCGCTTTCGAGAAATCATAGGCGCCGGCAAAAGCGGGATTGAACGCGATGCGGCAAGCCGCAGCGCGCTTTCGGAATTGGGCGCTGAGACCATCGAGCACCAGCGCCTTGGGCGCGCCGAGCCGCTTCGCCAACGG
>CADEDX010000519.1 GCA_902826195.1 uncultured Bradyrhizobium sp.
TCCGGTCGTCGGTTTTTCGAGACGCTTATCTTGCAAAGAAACGGGTAATGCCGAACCAACCGGATTTTTTCTTGGTTTTTAGCGATGCTTTTAAAACCCGGAGACCAGCTTCCTGCATATCGACGAGATCGCGCTTTCCCGATTGCGCGTTGCGAATGATCTCATTGCCGATGCTTTTTCGTAGGCTCTCGCTGTCGCTCTCCGGCGGAATTTTCTTGCAAACGTAGTCCAGAGCGGCCGTCATGTTCGCGATGGTGTATTGGTCAAATTCAATCATGAAAATTGCCTAGCAACCGCACTACCAAGAATTGCCTAACTCTGACTGCGTGAGCAACCCCCATTAGTTGATGCAAGCCTGGCCGCGCCAACGGCGGTCAATGGGAACTTTGCTCTCCCAATACGACAGCCTAGCGCGAAGCTGATCGCGGAGCTCGCCAAGATGCCTGCCGAAGCCCAGGGTTCAAACGATACTCTTGCAGCAAAAGCCGCCACTCAACACGGACGCTGGCGTCCCGAAAAGGTAGGTCGAGCGAGATTAATCGACCATGCCCGCTCCGCCCCCCCAAATTCCGCATGCTAATGAGCGCGGCTTTGCAGAAGTTGAGCCCACCGGCGGCATTCCGATAGACAGCTAGAGCCGGCGGGCAAAAACTTTGCCGATCGTGCGCGCCTTCCGGCGCAAGCAGGTTGAGGCAACAAAACTATGAACCGGTTCGGTGGGTCTTTTCACAAACTGTGGGTGTGTGGCCCGACTGTAACAGCCAGTAGAAGCAACCTCGGCCATAATAGCCGAGTGCTCGGCCTTTGGGGGTAAGTGGACGGCACCCGGCTATCAGGCCGTGCGGCGGCGGCACGGCCTGATCAGCCTGTCTTTGCGAAGTGGGCTTTTTGTTGCTGATATCGTGGGTCGGACACTTTTTAATGTTTCCGAACTGCCTGACAGAATGTTCTTTGTAAAACTACGACCGATGGAACTCGATGTTCTCGGTAGAGCAACGGATCCAACTAACCATTTGTTAAGGGCCGTCACGCCAGCATCGCCCGATGGGCCATGACCACGATAGCTCTATGTCTGTGATCCTGACCGGCATCAGGCGCGCCATTTCGCCCGAACCGAGCCGCGTGTCGGTGCTCAGCCGTGCGCCAGAGCGGCCGCGTGCTTCCGAAGCGGCGAGAGTAGTCGAACCCGCGCGGTCGCTCGAAACAACGCGGCTCGATTACAGTTGGGAAGCCACGCGCAGCCTATTTTGAGCTAACTGACCCCCGCGGAGTGGTCAAAGGATCAACCGGTTGATCGGTACCACCGTGACCATCAACCGTGGCAGGCGGCAGAGCTTGTCATTGAGCGTCGCGATATTCCGGGTAGAATTACGTCCCCCGTGTGGGAGCAGGAGCATGGTTTGGTTCATGCGGTTCGATACGCCGATCTCGCTGCCGGATGGCCGCAAGCTATTCACGCTGCAAGATGCGGCCGACTACATCGCCACGCTGCCGAAGGCAGAAAGCGATGCCGTCGACTGGCAACTAGCGATGCAAGCGCTTGTTGTCGCGGAGGGGCGCGGCGGTCGGGTGGCGATGGCTAGGGCTGCAGTACGAAAGGCATTGAACCGAGGCGAGCCGCCGCGACCGCTTGTCGATCTCGGCCCTATCGGCGGCGGCATGGCATGCGCGGTTGAGTTGGCGCGTCGTCAGTGGGTTCAGCCGGTTCTGTCCCGGAAACAGCCAGCCTTGTGGCCGCGCCAGCTTCCACCAGGCCCGCAGCAGATCGAGCAGATGCGGGGACAGCATGACATAGCGATCCTTGCGGCCTTTGCCTTGCTCGACCCGGATCACCATGCGCTGGCTGTCGATGTCGGATATCTTCAGCGCCACCACTTCAGAAGCACGTAATCCCGCTCCGTAGGCCACGCTCAACGCCGTCTTGTATTTGAGCGATGGTGCCGCATCGAGCAGGCGCCCACTTCCTCCGGACTGAGTACCACCGGCAGCTTGCTGGGTTCATGGACGAATGCCGTGCGCTCCACGATATCCGGCCGCCCCAGCGTGACCTTGAAGAAGAACCGCAGCGTCGAGATGGTCTGGTTGAGAGTAGGAACGCCAGTGCCGCTGGCCGCCAGGTGGAGCTGGTAGCGACGAAGGTCTTCGAAGTTCGCCGTGTCGGGCGAGCGGCCGAGATAGGCAGCGAAGTTCTTGACCCTCTGAAGGTAGTCATGTTGTGTCTTCGGCGCGAACTTGCGGATCGTCATGTCTTCGATCATGCGCTGCCGCAGCGGGCTTATGGCCTTGTCGGTCATGGGGGATGTAGTCCATTGACCCTTAGCCGACCTTGGCCAGGTCATCGTTTTATGATCTATCGTAGCCTAGAATCGATTAGTGCCCGGATCGAGGCCGAGCGCAACGCGCCCCGAAACAAGGTAATTGTTCGGGGTCATCGCAATGTGCTTGGCGGCCGCCTGAATATCGCGGATGTAGCGCTCGATCGGTGAGCTTTCGAGCATCGAACCGGTGCCGGCCTCACTGGCAAGGATGTCGGCGATCCTCAGCGCGGTTTCGGCTGCATGGGTGCAGGCAGTTCTGAACACCGCCCGGGCTTCGATCAGGCGCGGTCCATCTTCTGCCAGCACGTCAGTCAATTCCGTCGCAGCACTGATCAGAAAAGCGCGCGCGGAACGGTGCAGCGCATCTGCCCGGCCATAATTGCTTTGCACGATCTCGCGGTCGCGCATCGTCAGACTCTGGCCCTGCCGGGCTTTTCGGCTGGCGAGTTGGACAAAAGCGTTCATCGCCCCCCGCGCTATTCCGAGCGGAACGGTTCCAACGGTCCAGGCAAATGCCGATATAGCGGGAAAACGATAGACAGATCCGTCCTGCGTCGGGCGAGCACCGATAAAGTCATGCGAGTGCTGCGCGGGGACAAAGAGATCGCGGACCTCGAAGTCGCAGCTTCCGGTCGCACGCAGCCCCGACACACGCCAGGTGTCGTGAATCACGACGTCGCTACGTCTGAAATAATAGAACCGCGGCGGCTCGTCGTTGCCATTGGCATCTTTCGCACTCGCCAGCGCCATGAAGTGCGATGCGTGATGCGCGCCGCTGCCGAACGGCCAGCGGCCGGTGACGCGATAACCTCCTTCCGTTTCCTGCGCTTGGCCAACGGCGCCGGTAGCGGACACGACAAAAGCGTGCGGATCGGAAAAGAACTCGCGCGCGACAGGGCCGGGCAAATAGCCGCCGGCGCGACTGATCCCGCCGCCATTGCCGACCAGCCACCCGATCGAGCCATCGAGCATGGATGCGGCTTCCACGACCGACATGAAATCGACTGGCGACAACTGCGGGCCTCCCAGCGCGCGAGGCAACCACAGCCGGAACAGCCCGGCATCCGCCAGTGCGCTGAACACTTCATCCGGAAGCCTGCGCTCGCTGTCAAACGAATCGCGGTGTTGTACGACCAACGGCACAAGCCGCGCGATCGCATCGAGGTAATCGGTCACGTGCCCAGGGGATTTCGCCAGCATGTTGCGGCCGCTCCTTGCCAATACTTTGACTTTCTGTCGCAACCCACGCTGTTGGCAAGCTCGGATAATTCAGGTGCAGGATGAACTGAATTCATCTAGATTGAGCCATGCACCAGCTTCCACCGTTGACCGAATTACGGGCCTTCGAGGCCGCTGCCCGTCATCTAAGCTTCAAGAAGGCTGCGGCAGAGTTGCTGGTCACGCCGACAGCGATCAGCCATCAAGTCAAGTTGCTCGAACTCCATTGCGGCAGGGACCTATTCCGGCGAAGGCCCCGTCCTCTCAAGCTGACGGCTGCGGGCGAACTGCTTTTCCCGGTGGTGCGCGACGGATTTCTGACCTTCGCAAACATACTCGAAAAGGTACGAGCAACCGCGGTCGGCGCGCGGTTGCGTATCACTGCCACCAACGCCTTCGCGGCGCGATGGCTCGTACCGCGGCTTCCTAAATGGCGGGAGGCACATCCGCGTCTCAAGCTTGACATCCTGGGCACAGACGTCGTCCTTGACCTCGCAGCTGGTGAGGCCGACATCGCCATTCGCTATGCGCGGCGGCCGCCCGCCGCCAGCACGTTCATCGAGCTGGCGCGCGACACGTTCCGCGTGGTTGCGAATCCGAAGCTCATTGGCTCTGGCAGTAAATTACTCAGCCCGGCCGAGCTTGCGAACTTCCCCTTGATCGAGATCGAATGGCCATCTGGCGACCGGGATGCTCCGACTTGGCAGCGCTGGCAGGCAAAGGCGCGTCAGCGCTTCAAGAGGGTGCCTGACCTCGCGCGCTTGCCCAATCTCGCGTTCCGCGAAGAGCTGCATGCCATCGAAGCGGCCATCTCAGGTCAGGGTATTGCGATCTGCAGCGACGTGTTGGTGGCGCCCGAGCTTGCGAGCGGCGCACTCGTGGAAGTCTCGAAGCTGACGTTGGCTGGCTACGGCTTTTATCTTATGTACTTGCCGACCCATCCGAGGGTGGGGTCGATCGAAGCCTTCTCTGAATGGGCTCGATCAATGAGCAGGCAGCCGATCATTGAACCTCCTGGAGCCGATTAAATTTCGCCCAGGTGAGATCGTGTCCCCTAGCGTGGTGTAGCTGGCGGGGGCCACCGCGTTCGCCGGCGAGAACCGGGCCGGTCAGCTGGCGATTGCCGGAAGGCTGACGGTGGGATCATCGCTCAATGGCGCGATGGTTTCCAGCGTCATGTAACGGGCGCGCTGGACGGCCCATTCGTCGTTCTGCTCGAGCAGGATCGCTCCGATGAGGCGGACGATGGCGTCTTCATTGGGGAAGATGCCGACCACCTCGGTGCGCCGCTTGATCTCGCCGTTGAGGCGTTCGATCGGGTTGGTCGAGTGCAGCTTGGTCCGATGCTGCGGCGGGAACGTCATGACCCCAGGTGATGCAGATGCATTTTGGCACTTAGTGGACGTCGCCCGAGGCGGACTTCCGGTTTTGGCCCTAACGCAGACGAAGTTCGAGCAGGTCATGATGTCCGCTGTTAGAACCAGAGCCGAACACCTACTT
>CADEDX010000520.1 GCA_902826195.1 uncultured Bradyrhizobium sp.
CGCCGGCCTGCCACTGCACGATGGTCATGCCGGCGCCGACGCGGCGGCCTTTCTCATCGAACTTGATCTCGCCGAGCGGGTAGTATTGTGAGGGACCGGCATCCATGGTGCGCAGCGCGTCAGCTACCGCGACGCGGTCGGCCTTGCCGGCCTTTTCGAGCGCGTCTTTGATCACCCACATGTCGCCATAGGTGGAAATCGCATTCTGCGTCATCCACGGCTCCTTGTAGCGGCTCTTGAGCTCGGCGATCAGCGCCTCGTGCCCCTTGGCGCCCCAGCTCGCGACGCAGGTGAGGAGTCCCTGCAGCAGTTCCGGGCTGACGGTCTGCAGCATGTCGGGCTCGGCGATAGCGATGCCGAACGAGATCGTCGGAATTTTGCCCTGGCCCAGGCCGAACTCGTTCATCTTCTCCAGCAGCAATTTAGCGTCGGAAATCACGGTCGGCAGGAAGAACAGCAGGTCCGGCTTGGCCGAGCGCACTTTCTGCACCAGCGAGGTGGCGTCGGCGAGCGGCGGGGTGAAGGTTTCGTCGACGATGAGCTGCAATCCGTTTTCCGCGAGCAGGCCGTCCCGCATCGCCTTGGCCGAGGACACCGAGGCCGCCGTATTGTCCGTGACGATGGCAACCGTCTTCGGCCGTTTGCCGGAAGCCGTTTCCGCCAGTTTGACGATCTGGGGCAGGGCCTGCCTGGCCTGCGAACCGGCCGTTGCCGAGGTCTGGAACACGTATTTGAAGCCGCGATCGGTGATCGCGTCCGAGTAGGAAAGGGTGAGCACCGGCAGGTTGGCCCGCTCCGTGACTTCGGTAACCGCCAGTGTGAACGAACTCAGGTAAGCGCCGCTGGCGGCGACCATGTCGGTTTCCTGCGCCACCATGCGCTGCGCGGCGTTCTTGGCCTTTTCGGTCGTGTCGCCGGAATCCAGCACGACCAGCTTCATCTTGGCGCCGCCGAGCGACTTGATACCGCCCTGCGCGTTGATGTGGTCGACCGCCATCTCGGCGCCTTCGCGCATGACGGTGCCCGGGCGCGCATAGAGCCCGGAGACCGGCACCAGCAATCCGACTTTCACTTCCGCCGGCTGTTGCGCCCAGGCGCGGCTGGCGATCAGGCCGGCGGATGCGCCGGCCAGCAGGCTGCGCCGCGTCAAGGCGGCCTTGGTAATTTTCGTCATGACACTTCCTCCCTTTATGTTTTTGAGACGATCGATGGTCAGGACTTCTTCGGCCAGAACGGAGATGCTTGTGCTAGGTCGGATGGATAGACCGTCACCGGCACGCCGTTCTGCCACTGCACGATGACGACGCCGGCGCCGACACGTCGGCCCTTTTCGTCGAACTTCAACTCGCCGCCGGGATAGTATTTCGCGGGCCCGCCATCCAGGGTGCGGAAGGCGTCGGCGACGGCGAGGCGGTCGGCCTTGCCGGCCTTTTCGAGCGCGGCCTTCATCAGCCACATGTCGCCATAGGTCGAGATGACGTTCTGCGTCGCCCACGGTTCTTTGTACTTGGTCTTGAGTTCGGCGATGATGTCCTCATGCCCCTTGCAGCCCCAGTTGGCGACGATGGTCATGATGCCCTGGACGACCTCGGGCGTGACACTCTGCAGCATGTCCGGCTCGGCAATCGTGATGCTGAAGGACACGGTCGGGATCTTGCCCTGGCCGAGGCCGAACTCGTTGATCTTCTCCAGGCCGAGCTTGGCGTCGGAGACCGCGTTCGGCATGAACAGCAGCAGGTCGGGCCGCGCCGAGCGGACCTTCTGGATCAGCGGCGTGGCGTCGGCGAGCGGCGGGGTCCAGACTTCCTCGACGACGAGCTGAAGGCCTTCCTGCGCAAGCAGCTTTTCCTTCAGCGCCTTGGCGGTCGCGACCGAGGTGGCGGTGTTGTCCATCAGCATCGCGACCGTCTTCGGCCGCTTTCCGGCGGCCTTTTCCGCAAGCTTCATCAGTTCGGGCAGGCCGAGCTGGGATTGCACGCTGGCGGGCGCTGCGGTCTGGAAGATGAACTTGAAGCCGCGGTCGGTCAGCAGGTCCGAATAGGACAAAGTGAGCACCGGCAGTTGCGCGCGTTCTGTCACCTCGGTGACGGCGAGCGTGAAGGAGCTGAGATAGGCGCCGGTCGCCGCCACGAGGTCGGTTTCCTGCGCGACCATGCGCTGCGCGGCATTCTTGGCCTTCTCGGTGGTGTCGCCGCAATCGATCACGACGAGCTTCATCTTGGCGCCGCCGAGCGATTTGATGCCGCCCTGCGCGTTGATGTGCTCGATGCCCATCTCGGCGCCCATCTTCATCACCTGGCCGGGGCGGGTGTAGATGCCTGACAGGGGCACGATCAGGCCGACCTTGACCTCGGCCGGCGATTGCGCCCGCGCCATCGTCGACAGTCCCACCGCGGCGGCGCCTGAGAGTACGGTTCGTCGCGTCAGCGACGTCTTCGAGATCTTGTCGGATGAATTGTGCTGGCCCATTTTCGTTCTCCCAGTGATATTGTTTGTCGTTGATTACATGCCGAGATAGGCCTTGCGGATGCGGTCGTCCGCCCGCAGGGTTTCGTTGTTGCCTTCGAGCGCGACGCGGCCGGCTTCGAGCACGTAGCCGTGGTCGGCGGATTCCAGCGCTTCCGCTACGCGCTGCTCGACCAAGAGGATCGTCAGCTTCGATTGCCGCCGGATTTCGATCAGCCGTTCGAAGATGAAATCGGCGGTGGTGGGCGCCAGGCCCATCGAAGGTTCATCCAGCATCAACAGCCTTGGCGACGAGGCGAGGCCGCGGCCGATCGCCAGCATCTGCTGCTGTCCGCCCGACAGCGTGCCGGCGAACTGGCCGCGGCGTTCGGCCAGGATCGGCAGCCATTCGAAGATGCGCTGAATGTTGTGCTTCCAGTCGCGCCGTCCCGCCTCGGTCATCGCGCCCATTTCGAGGTTTTCCATCACGGTGAGCGAAGGAAACACCTGGCGCCCTTCCGGGACGTGGGCGATGCCGAGATGGGCGCGTTTCGCGGGCTGGATCGACAGCAGGTCATGATCCCCGAAGGTGATTTTCCCCGCGCTCGGGCGCACGATCCCCGAGATGGTCTTGAACAACGTGGTCTTGCCGGCGCCGTTCGGCCCGACGATGGCGACGAACTGGCCTTCCTCGACCTTGATCGAGACACCGTTCAGCACGGGAATAGCCGAGTAGCCGGCTGTCAGCCCTTCAATGCGGAGCATGGGCCACCCATTTTTTGCCGAGATAGGCCTCGATGACGCGGCTGTCGCGGGTGACCGCTTCCGGTTCGCCCTCGACGATGACCGCGCCGTGGTCGAGCACCAGAAAACTGTCGACCAGGCGGACCATCGCCTGCATCGTGTGTTCGATGATCGCGATCGTCATGCCGTCGCGCGCCAGTCGCTGGATCACCGCTACGACCTCGTTGGCTTCGTCATGCCCGAGGCCCGCGAGCGTTTCGTCGAGCAGCAGGATGCGAGGCTGCCCGGCCAGCGCGCGGGCCAGTTCCATCAGCCGCAATTCCTTCGTCGTAAGTTCGCCGGCGATACGACCGGCGATATCGGACAGGCCGACGCGGGCGATCGCATCGGCCGCCAGTTGCTTTGCCTTGTTGTCGGTCTTTGCGCGGACATAGGCACCGACGACGACATTGTCCGAAATCGACATCCGCAGGAAAGGGCGCATGATCTGAAACGTGCGGCCGATGCCGGCCTCGCAGAGCTCATGCGGCTTGCGGCCCGCCATCTCTCGCCCGTCGAGCAATACTTGCCCGGTGTCGGGCCGCAAAAAGCCGTTGAGGAGGTTGAACAGCGTGGTCTTGCCGGCGCCGTTGGGTCCGATGATGCCTAGAATCTCGCTCTGCCGCAGCTTGAAGCTGACGTCCTGCACGGCCTTCAATCCGCCGAAGGAGCGCGACAGGTTGCGCACCTCGAGCACGACGTCGCCGGTCCCGGCGGATCGCTTGGGTCGCAGCGGCACGAGGTCGGCGGGGACGGCGGTGGTGATATCCCGTGCTCCCGGGTTCACCGTCACCGGCGCCGCCGACCGCTTGCGCCAAAAGTCGCGGATCTTCCAGAACAGGCCTTCCGGTGCCAGCAGGATGACGCAGATGATGGCGAGGCCGTAGATCACGCCCTGGATGCCGGGAAAGCGGGAGCCCGCCTCGGCGTTGAGGGTTTCGGCCAACGGGATCAGGATGACGGATCCGATCACCGGACCCCATACCGTTCCGACGCCGCCGAACATCGCAACCGTCAGCGCCTGTGCCGATACCAGCATGCCGAACACGGATTGCGGGGTCACCACCAGCAGCACGACCGCGTAAAATCCGCCGATCGCGCCGGCGATGGCGCCGCTCAGCGTGACGGCGCGCAGTTTCCAGGCCAGCGTGTTGATCCCGGCGGCTTCCGCGGCGGCTTCGTTCTGCTTGATCGCCAACAGCGCCATGCCGAAGCGCGATCGTTCGACCGCCCGCGTCAGCAGGATGGTGGCGAACATCATCGCCAGCGCCAGCAGCGTGTAGACGCGGTGATCGGAAAATTGCATGTAGGCGGCCGCGTTCTCGCGCTTGATCGGCAGCGTCACTTCCTGCAGGCCGAGCCATTCGAACACGTAGAGAATGGCGAGCGGGTAGGCGAGCATCGCCAGCGCGAAGTAGTGGCCCTGCAGACGGAAGGTCGGAAGCCCGATCAACAGCCCGGCGATGCCGCCGAGCACGGCCGCGATCGGGATCATGATCCAGGGCGACAGGTCGAAATGGACCTGGCCGAGCACGACGGCATAGGCGCCGACGCCGAAGAAGGCGGCGTGGCCGAACGAGATCAGCCCGGTGTAGCCGCTGAGCAGATTCCACGACAGGCCGAAGATCGCCCAGACCGGGACCAGCGTCATGACGAGCTGATAGTAGGAGTTGGTCACGCTCAGCGACAACGCGGCATAGAGCGCGGTGAAGATGATGATTGGCAGCAGCGAGCGCCATTCGCGCATGGTCATGTCCTTTCGACCATGCGCCCGAAGAAGCCCTGCGGACGGAAGA
>CADEDX010000521.1 GCA_902826195.1 uncultured Bradyrhizobium sp.
GCGGCTTCTTCTCCAATCTGGCCCGCAAGGTCGGCCTCGGTGGCGCCGCCGACGCCACCGCCAGCACCCCGCCCTCGAAACCGAATGCCGAGGCCAAGCAGCCGCCGAAGCCGGAAGCGCCAAAGACCGCAGCACCAAAGCACGACACCAAGCAGGCCGCCGCTGCCCCCCGCCCGCCGCTGAAGCCGTCGGTGGATACTGCGGCCCCCGCCGCCAAGGACAAGAACGTGGCCGGCTCCGCCCCGATAGTGCCGCCGAACTCGTTCGACAGCCGTTTTGGCGCGGTAAGGTAAGCTCGGACGTTCAACCGAATCGGCAACCGACGCAGCGCAGCCAGCGTTTGCACGCGTTACGGCGCGAGATATCGCAGCAATTCCGGATCGCTGTGCACCTCGCCGGCGGCGCCTTGCAGCGCCACCCGGCCGCGATCGAGCACATAGGCATAGTCGGCCACGCGCAGCGCGAGATCGAGGTGCTGCTCGACGATTACGACCGATATCTCCTTGGCCAGTTCGATCAGCCGCTCGGTGATTTCCTCGATCACGCCGATCCATACGCCTTCCGTCGGTTCGTCCAGCAACAGCAATCTGGGATTACCCAACATCGCGCGCGCGATCGCCAGCATCTTGCGCTCGCCGCCCGACAGCGTGCCGGCCGGCTGGTCGAGCCGTTGTCCGAGTTTCGGGAAGATGGCGAGCACCCGGTCGGTGGCGGTCGGATCCGAATTGGACAGCGACCCGACCGACAGATTGTCGCGTACCGAGAGGCGGGCGAACACCGAATGCTCCTGCGGGACATAGCCGATGCCGGAGCGTACGCGCTCCTCGGTGCGGCGGCGGGTGATGTCACGGCCGTCGAAGAACATTTCGCCCTTCGAACTCGCAAGCTCGCCGACGATGGTCTTCATCAGCGTGGTCTTGCCGGCGCCGTTGCGGCCGAGCACCGCCACCCCACCCCGCCAGGGGATGCCGATGTTGACATCGAACAGGACCTGGCTGCGGCCATAGCCGGCGTCGAGATGTCTTATGTCGAGGAATGTCTGTTCAGGCACGACGCAGATAAATCTCCTGGACGCTCTTGTTGGCCTGGATTTCCGCGACGGTGCCGGACGCCAGTACGCGCCCCTGGTCGAGCACGGTCAGGCGGTCGCAGATATCGCGAATGAAATCCAGATCGTGTTCGACGATGACAAGCGAGCAATGCTGCTTGATCGGCTGCAGCAGCTCGCCGGTGACGCGGCGCTCCTCGAGGCTCATGCCCCCGGTCGGTTCGTCCAGCAGCAACAGCCGCGGCTTGCCCGCAAGCGCCATGGCGATCTCGAGCCATTGCTGCTGCCCGTGCGACAAGGCTGCGGCGGCATCATGCGCGCGATCGGCGAGGCGAAACTGGCTCAACATGGTCATCACCTGATCATGCAGCGCGCCGCGCGTGCGCGAGAAGACGAGATCGAACAGCGACGACTGCGCCTGCAACGCCAGCAGAATGTTGTCGTACAGCGTCAGCGTCGGCAGCACGCTGGTGATCTGGAATTTGAGGCTCATGCCGGCGCGCGCCCGCTCGGTCGGCGACAGCGCCGTGATATCGCGATTGACGAAACTGACCTTGCCGCTGGTCGGCACCTCGGCGCCGGCGACGCACTTCATGAGCGTGCTTTTCCCGGAACCGTTTGGGCCAATCAGGCCGTGAAACTCGTTTTCCTCCACAGTCAGCGACGCGCCATCGAGCGCTGTGAGCTTGCCATAAACCTTTCCGATGCCGGCAGCTTCAAGGAGCGGCATGACGCTTCTCCCGGGCCCTCGCCCCGAAACTGCCGACGCGCTCGCGCTCGCCAAGCACGAAGCTGATCAGCCCGAGCGGACGGAACAGGATCACGAGCAGCAGCAGCACCCCGAGAATGATCGGCCAGATCTCGCGATAATTGTCCGAGAGCCAGAAGCTGACGCCCTCGATGATCACGGCACCGATCACGGCTCCGATCAACGTGCCCGATCCGCCGAAGAGAACGTAAAGCACGACCTGGGTCGAGATCACGACACCCAGCATGTTGGGCCAGACGAAGCCTTCGTGAAATGCGTAGAGGCTGCCGGCCAGGCCTGCGATGGTGCCGCCGACGGCAAACACGATCGCCTTGAGGTGTTGCGTCTTGTAGCCGAAGAAGGCGATGCGCGGTTCGTTCTCCCGCAATCCGGCCAGAGCCAGGCCGAATTGCGAGCGCACCAGGAAGCGGCACAGCACATAGCAAATCGTGAGGATCCCAAGCGCGAAGTAATAATAGACCGGCCCCTCGGTCAAGTCATAGCTGCCGAGCGTCATCGGCGGAATCGAGGGGATGCCGTTCTGTCCGCCGAGATAGTACCAGCCGCGCGCCAGCCGATCGGCCGCGTAGGATCCCGTCAGGGTACCGAGCGCGACGAAGATCACGCTGGAGGGATGCCTGCCAAGCAGCAGAAATCCACCGAGCAGCAGCGAGGTGGTGAGCCCGATTAGCGTTCCCGCCGGCAACACCAGAAGGATCGAGGTGACGTTGAGGTCGCGCGCCAGCAGGGCGACCCCGTAACCGGCCGAGCCGAAAAACAACGCCTGGCCAAAGCTCATGATGCCGGCATATCCCCACACCAGGTCGAACGAGAGCGCAAACAGCGCGAGAATGATGACACGGGTGGCAAATACCGTGAGGTAGTCCTTCAGGAACAGCGGCAGGACCAGCGCCACGATCAGCACCAATCCTTCCACGATCGGTAGGACTTTCAGTCCTGCCGCCTGTCGCGCCGGCAATGCCCGGTTCGATCCATCGTCAGCCATCGAAACTTCCGACCCTTCGCCCAGCGTCGCGCGGAGGGCCTGCTTTGCTGCGCCCATGGATCACTCAGCATTCCTTGGGATCGACGAGACCATCGCTGCGGCCGACGATCTCGTAATTGCCGCCCTTGGCGACGGCCGTGTACATCTTCATCTTGCAGTGCCGCTTGCCCGGCACCATCTCGGCCGGCCCGCCCGGTCCTTCGGCGATCTTGGCGTGATCGAGGGCCGCGGAGACCGCGTCGCGCTCGACCTTGCCGGCCTCCTTGACTGCGGCCTCCCACAGCTTGAGCCCGCGATAAGTGCCGGTCGCGGCACTGCCGGCGGCGAACAGGAAGTTGCCCGGAAAGTCCTTTTCATACGCGGCCTGGATCTTGGCGTCGAACGGGTTCTCCTTGGTCAGCACCTTGAAATAGTCGAGGCAGCTCGCAAGGCCCTCGATCTCGGCGGCCTGATTGATGTTGAGCGTGTTCTCGTCATAGTAGACGCAGGCGAGCCGGCCGCCGTTCTTCAGGAAACCGGCCTCGTAGAGCTGCTTGAAGAACGGACCGACGCCCGGCGGGATCACGGTGTTGAAGACCACATCGACCTTGTTGGAAATGATGCGGTTGACGGTCGCCGAAAAATCCACCTGGTCGAGCGGGTAGTATTCCTCGAACACCACCTCGCCTCCGCTGGATTCGATCACCTTGCGGGCATAGACGTTGAGCGTGTGCGGCCAGACATAGTTGGCGCTCGGCAGTGCGAACTTCTTGCCGCCGTTCTTGATCAGCCAGGGAATGAACTCGTCGCATTGCTGCGCCGGCGTGGGCCCGGTGCAGAACAGATGGGGCGTGCACTCCTTGCCTTCGTAAAGCTGCGGATA
Organism: uncultured Bradyrhizobium sp.; assembly: GCA_902826195.1. Classification (GTDB taxonomy): domain Bacteria; phylum Pseudomonadota; class Alphaproteobacteria; order Rhizobiales; family Xanthobacteraceae; genus Bradyrhizobium. Next base: position 3,665 of record CADEDX010000521.1, read on the forward strand.
AATGTACAGCGTCTTGCCGCGCGCCACGATCGGGTCCTTGATCGCGTTGCGCATCGAAGAAGTGATGCCGCCGAGCACCATGTCGACCTTGTCGCGCTGAATCAGCTTGCGGACGTTGCCGACGGCGACCGATTCGTTGGAGGCGGTATCCTCGATATAGAGCTCGATCGGCCGGCCGAGCAGGCCACCGGCGTCGTTGATCTGCTTGATGACCATCTTGGCGACATTGGCGTCAGCGTTGCCGGCATAAGCGATCGGCCCGGTCAGGTCGGTGGCGATGCCGACCTTGATGGCGCCTTCGGCGGCATTGGCCCAGTCGGGCCTGATCACCCAGCTTCCGGCACCCGTTGCGATCGCGCCGGCCGTGAAGGCGAAGCCGCTGAGGAAACGACGGCGCGTCAGATCAAGACGATCAGCGAACATGATATTAAACCCCTTTTCCAGCGATGAGGCCTTGCGGCCGGAATTTGATGAACACGATGGCAAGTACGAAGACGAGAACGTCGGCGACCACGGGTGCCATGACCCAGGGCAGCGCGGCACTGAGCGTTCCGATCAGGCCCGCACCGGCGACCGGCCCGATGAACGATCCGATGCCGCCGACCATCACCGCGACGAAGCCCTGGATCAGGAAGCGAATGCCGAGATCGGCAAACAGGCTGAACACCGGCACGATCAGCGCGCCGGCAAGCCCCGCCAGCGCGGCGCCGAAGGCAAAGGTGGCGCCGTAGATCAGCGGCGTCGAGATTCCCGACGCCCGCGCCAGCGCGGGGTTTTCCAGCGTCGCGCGCACGCGCAGGCCGAAGCTGGTTCGCGACAGCAACAGATAGCAGCCGGCCATCACCAGCACGGTGATGATGACGATCGTGAAGCGCCACGCCGAAATGTGCATCGTGCCGATATCGATCGACCCGCCGATCGGCTCCGGCACCGTCAGATAGAAGCCGCCGATCAGGCCGCGTACGCTTTCCCGGACGATCAGGCCCAGCGCATAGGTGCCCAGCATCGCGACGATCGGCGCGGCATAGAACCGCCGGATGATCAGCGCCTCGAGCACGAAGCCCAGGCCGCCGACGATCAATGGAGCGGCCACCATGCCGGTCCAGATCGGCAGCCCGCGGCTATATGCAAGGTAGGTCACGTAAGCGCCGAGCAGGACGAACTCACCCTGCGCGAAATTGAAGATTCCCATCATGCTGGCGATGATCCCCAGTCCCAGCACGACCAGAACGATGATCGCCGCAAAACTCAGGATCTCGAATCCCGCAACGAAAGTGCTAGCCATGTCCTATGTCCAGCCGACCTGTAATGATGGTCCTCTCACATCTTCTTCCAGTCGCCGATCTGCTCGAAGGC
>CADEDX010000522.1 GCA_902826195.1 uncultured Bradyrhizobium sp.
AAGCTGCCGACCGGGGTGCGGGCGGCGCTGACGATGACGACATCGTCTGACATGGCTGGTCCTTGCTGGGTTGTTGGCTAGTGCAAACACGTTGATCTGCCCCTACTCAGTTTGATTTCTGTTTGACGTACCGGCCGGGCGCCGGCTCGATGGGGCTGTATTGCGCATTGCCCTGCTTGTCAGGCGCCACAATCATTCCGTCGGAATGACACTTCATCCAGCTATCCCAATCCGGCCACCAGCTTCCGGGGCTTTCCTCGGCGGCATCGAACCAGCCCTGCGGGTCGGAGTCCAGGTCGCCGTTGATCCAGTGGCTGCGCTTGTTTCGGGCCGGCGGGTTGATGACACCCGCAACATGTCCGCTCGCAGCGAGGACAAACCGCGCCGCTCCGCCTATCAAATCCTTCGAACTAAAGGCCGATTTCCAGGGCACGATGTGATCCTCGCGCGACGCTAGCAGATAGACCGGCACGTCAATCTTCGACAGATCCACCGGTACGCCGCACTGCATGGTCTTGCCGGGGTCCTTGATGTTGTTCTCGAGATAGGTGTTTCGCGTGTACCAGCAGTACATCGGGCCCGGGAGACTGACGCTGTCCGAATCCCAGAACAACAAATCAAAAGCGTCAGGCGTTGCACCCTTTAGATAGCTGTCGACGACATAACGCCAAATCAAATCGTTGGCGCGCAGCGTTCCGAACGTGAACGCTAGTTCCTTGCCCGGCAAAATGCCGCCCTTCCCTATCGTGGCTTCCCGCAGGGCCACGGAAGCATCGTCGATCAGTAGACCAATTTCGCCGGTATCTGAGAAATCGAGCATGGTGGTTAGCAGTGTGATGGTTGCGAGCTTGTGCTGCTGTCGCGCTGCCATGACGGCCGCAGCGCAACTCAGGATCGTGCCGCCGACACAAAATCCTAGTGCATTCGTACGTTCGGCGCCGGTAATGTCGAGGACGACGTCGACCGCCTTGAGTGGCCCCATCTCCAGATAATCGTCCCACGTCAGGTGCCCCGTCTCAGGTATCGCGCTGCGCCACGAAATCAAGAACACTTGATGACCCTGCGCGACCGCGTACTCGACCAGCGAATTCCCCGCACCAAGGTCGAGCAGATAGTATTTGTTGATGCATGGCGGCACGATCAACAGTGGCGTTTTCTCGACTTCGCTCGTCTGCGGGGTGTATTGGATCAACTGAATCAGCTCGTTCTCGAACACCACCGAACCCGGCGTGGTCGCGAGGTTGCGTCCGACCTCAAACGCCGACTCATCGACGCGGGTGATCCGTCCCTTCTGGAGGTCATCGATCAAATTCTGCATCCCGTCCGTCAGGCTTGCGGAACGGGTCTCGATCGCCTTTCGGATTACCTCGGGATTGGTCGCCGGAAAATTCGACGGGCTCATCGCGTCGATAAACTGCCTTGCATAAAATCGAAGTTGCAATTTTGTCTTGTCGTCGACCTGCGCCTGATCGACGAACTCGTGTAGCTGCCGTGAGCCCAGCAAATATGACTGCTTGAGCAGATCGTAATAGGGCATTTCCTGCCATACTTCATCCTTGAAGCGCTTGTCACCTTGAGCCAGTGCAATATCGGAATGCGCACCACCCGCAAATGTCTGCAGAAACGCGCCGTTCCAGAATCGCCATAGCAGCTTGAAATATTCGCGCTGGAGATCAGCGATAAGCGCAAAGGGAAAGAGTTGGCGCCCCGATGAAAGAGTTTCCTTCGTGCCCACGCCTGCAGCCGACACGAGGGCATCGTCAAACCGCTTCATGGCGTCCTTACCGGCGCGCATGAGGCTTTCCAGATATTCCTGAGGTTCGGCAGATGGCGGGGCGTTGGTCATGGCGTTTTCTTCGTCCCTATCTCTTCTTAGGCATGTACAGATCGGTGATCGTTCCTTCGAACGCTTCCGCTGTCATTCCGATCGTCTCAGACAACGTAGGATGCGGATGAATCGTGAGGCCGATGTCGGCGGCATCTGCGCCCATTTCGATACGGCGACTGTCTTCGCAACGAGGCTAGGGGAGAACTTTGGCACGCTTTTTGTCAAAATACTGATGCTGGGGATTTTAGGGCCCAGTTTCGATACGCATTGCCGCCCGCCAAGATATTTGGCCGGGCGGCATTGTGCTTTTTTGAGCCAGCCACTCTCAAATGATGCGGCTGAATGGTTCAGTTGGCGAACTCAATCGCCCGAATTCTGGCTTATGCGCTTACTTCGGCAGGAAGCTTGAAGTGAACGGCTTGAAGGATTCTTGGGCAAACGTCTTGTACAGTTCGCCGATCTTGGTCGCTTCGGCAGTGAACAACGCCTGCGCCGACTTGGCGTATTCGGTCGTGACTTCAACGAACTTCTCGGGCGACTTCACGCTGGCGAGGTTTTCAAAGTAGGCCTTGCTGGCTTCGAACGACGACTTGGCGAAATCGGTTTGGGCAGTCGTGATGGCGGTCAGATGCTTCTGGACGCTGGCAAAATCGGTCATGGTTGAGATCCTTTGGTCGATCATTCTCGGAGACAATCCCCGGCTTATTGATCTGAAGGTCGCAATGGACCTCCGCTGCCTAAAAAGCAAGCAAAAATGCTGCATCGCAGCATTGCCCAACCGGTATGACAGAGGCCTTGGGTTATTCAGGAATATCACGGAGTGCGACGAACCGGTCGCCTTTGGTCCCTACCGTGATTTGACGATCTCGGTAGTCTCGATCAGTCCCGCATCAATCGCCGTCTCAGCAACACCTATAACGAAATCCAGCAGATCGAGTTTCGTGACACCAGGCTCTGTCACGTGATCCTTCAGCTTCGCCCGCCTCTTGCGCTGGCGCTCGGCCACCGTCATCGCGACTTTTCCGATCGGTGGCCTGCCCATCGTGGCCTCGTTTATTTCGTGACACGCAACGCGTCACGATTTTTCGTCATTCACTTCAATGTCTTCCAAGGCCACCGCACACCCGATCGCGCTGCCGCTCGGCAGACTGATGTCGATCGCCCACTCTGTGCCCGCTTGTTGGTACAGCGTGACCATGCAGCCCCTGGCAACGAGTGCGCCGAATTCTTCTTTCTCAAACCCGAGCCGCATCAACTTTTTAATGTGATTGAGTTCTGGTTCACTTTTGGCATCGCCTCACCTCATCCGCGCATTCAATGCCACGCGTGCGCGGGCTCATTCGGGCAACCCGGCCTTCCGAAGGCCCTCAATCAATAGCTTCAAGTGTGATTGTCTGGCCCGACCCATCCTCGCGGATATCGTGAAGGCGGGATCGGTCTCAAGCAGACGCGCCGCTGCCTCACGCGCCTCACCGTCGCGTCCGAGATGAGCGAAAGCGGACGCGAGACAGAAAGAAGCTGGCGGAAATGAGGGGTTCTGGCGTTGGGCTTTCTTCCCTGCGACGATGGCCTCGTCAAAGCGACGAAGCGCAATAAAGGCCATCCCCATCCCAACAAATATAAGCTGTAGCCGCGGGTCTACCGGGCTCGTGCGAATGGCGCGTTCAAAGCTCCGGATCGCTTCCTCCGGCAGCCCCGCAATTCTAAAGACGTGGCCTCTGCTGCTCCATGCCAAAAATGAATTGGGGTTGAGTGCGACCGCCCGGTTAGCCATTTCGATCTCACGTTCACAATCGCCAACCATGAACGCCGAGATTATGGCAGCCATCGCTATCGTGTCTGGATCACCATCGTCGATGCTCAATGCCAGGCGAAGAAGCCGAACTGCTTCCTTCCTGTCGAATTGAGGATCGACTGCATAGCCAAAAAGGACCCTTTGCATGTGACAGACACCTGCCAGAGCCGTGACCAAGCCGAACTGCGGGTCCAGCTCCAAAGCGCGATGAGCCAGCCTTATCGCCTCGGCCAACCCTTCGCGGGTCGATAGGTAAAACTGCTGCATAGCTCGGAGAAAGAGATCATATGCGCTGAGGTTATCCGGTCGCCGCCGTGTCGCCATTGCAATTTCTGTTTGAAACAATTTTGGCTGAATGGCCGAGACAACGGCGACCGTGACCTCGTCCTGGAGAGCGAAAACATCTGCCATGTCACGCTCGAACCTGTCCGCCCAGATGTGCGCGCCGATTACCGCATCAACCAACTTTCCTGTGATCCGAACCTTCCCTGACGCCTTGCGCACAGACCCCTCAAGGACATAGCGCACGCCAAGCCGACGTCCAACTTCCTTGATATCGACGGCTTTGCCTTTGAACGTAAAGCTTGAATTGCGAGCGATCACGAACAACCATTTGAACCGTGAGAGCGCGGTGGTGATTTCCTCAACCATCCCGTCCGCAAAATACTCCTGCTCGGGATCACCGGACATGTTCTGGAACGGAAGCACGGCGATAGACGGCTTGTCGGGGAGCGCCAGAGCTTGCGTGCTCTCGACAGGCGGCTCTATCGGCGCGGCCGGAGAACCGCTCGCATTCATCCTCAACCGCCACGCTCGCATCGGTTCAGCAATATTCTTCAGGTTCTGCGGACCCATATCCTCAAAGGCGAAATCTACCTTCCCGCGGAGCTGACGTTGTGCGTCGTCAGAGATGCAAACGCCACCCGGCTCCGCAATCCCTTCAAGGCGAGCGGCGATGTTGACGCCGTCGCCAAAGATATCGTTGTCATCGACGATGATGTCACCGACGTGGATGCCGATGCGAAATTCGATCCGATTGACCTGCGACATTGTAGCATTTTGCTCAGCCATACCGCGCTGGACCTCAATGGCGCACCGCACAGCATCTACGACACTGCCGAACTCAGCGAGGACGCCATCGCCGGTGTGCTTGACGACCTTGCCACGATGTTCGCTGATCTTGGGATCAGCGAGTCCACGCAAACGCTCCTTCAGCCGGACGTGTGTCCCTTCCTCGTCCAAGCCGGTCAGGCGACTATATCCAGCCACATCAGCCGCAAGGATAGCTGCAAGCCGCCGTTCAACGCGATTGCCGGTCAAAACGGCCTCCCGAGATCGGTAGATCCGTCGGCATATCAAAGCATAGGGCGTTGCCCTTGGGCTAGGGCCAATGTC
>CADEDX010000523.1 GCA_902826195.1 uncultured Bradyrhizobium sp.
TGTTCGCAACTGTCAAAGCGTTGCTGCGGCACGACGTGAATGAAAAATAGCTTCATTGCCTATAGATTCAGCCTTGCGCCCTAGCCAATCGCGCCATTGTCCAATAGAACGGCGCGCGGCGCGGTAGGTCTGGTATCCGAGAGGTCGTATGATTTCGTTCGCACATATGTTCCAGGCAGGTGTCGCTTCGCTGCTGTTGCTGGCCTCCGCCTCGAATTTCACCCCGGCGCGCGCCGATGATGGCTTTCCGTTCGAAACGCAGATGCAACTCGATGTGAACCGCATGCCTGGATCGAAGCGGATCCCCAATCTGGACATCGGCGAGGCTGGCGAAGTGGCAATCGAGCTCTGGTGCAAGGGCGGCAAGGGTCAGTTTTCTGTGGCGGGCAACACCGTGATCTTCGTCGCAGGTGCGATGGAGAACCGCTCCTGTCCGTCGGACCGCGCGCAAGCCGATGACGAACTGATCGCAGCGCTGACCGCCGTCGCCACCTGGAAGCGGCAGGATGATTTGGTTACGTTCATGGGTTCAAAGACGCTGCGGTTTCGTATCAATACCAACTAACAGGCGCGGCATCGCAGGCGACCGGCGTTCGGCGTGATGCGTTGTCAAATCAAGCGCCGCGATGGGGAGAAAAAATGATTATCGACCACACCAGATTGCGTGCATTTGCCAACCGCATCGTTGCGGCGGGCGGCAGTTCGCCCGATGAGGCGGCATTCGTTGCCGATCATCTCGTCGAGGCAAATTTGCGTGGCCATGACAGCCATGGCGTCGGGATGCTGGTTGCCTATGTGCGCGACTTCGAGGCCGGCACGCTTAAGGCCAACCAGACGCCCGAGATCGTCTCCGACACCGGCACGATCTCGGTCTGGGACGCGCGGGCCGGTTACGGCCAGGTGATCGCGCATCAGGCGGTCGAATGGGCAATCAAGGCCGCGAAGCAACATGGCGTCGCGGTGAACGGGCTGCGCAATGCGCACCACATCGGCCGCGTCGGCACCTACGGCGAGGTCGCCGCCCGCGCCGGCATGGTCGCGCTGCACTTCGTCAACGTCGCTTCCGGTGCGCCCGGCGTGGCGCCGTTTCGCGGACGGGAAGGGCGGTTCCTGACCAATCCAGTCTGTATCGCCATTCCAGGCACGTCGAACAATGAACCGATTCTCCTGGATTTTGCGACCAGCCGCGTTGCACTGGGCAAGGTGAGGGTCGCGCACAACGCCGGCAAGCCGATGATGGAGGGGGCATTGCTCGACCATGCGGGGCAAGCCACGACGAATCCGTCGGTGATGTACACCGAGCCGCGCGGCGTGGTGCTGCCGTTCGGCGAACACAAGGGCTCCGGGCTGGCGCTGGTGTGCGAACTGCTGGCCGGCGCCATCGTCGGCTCGCCGAGCGTGACGACCAGCACGCCGCCGGAACGCGGCATCATCAACGGCATGCTGAGCATCGTCATCGATCCGGCGCGGCTTTCCACGCGCGACAGCATGATGAGCGAGATCGATGCCATGATCGCGTGGGTGAAGTCGGCCAAGCCGTCCGATCCGGATCTGCCGGTGCTGGTGGCGGGCGAGCCCGAACGCATTACGCGGGCCGAGCGGCTCGCCAAAGGCATCGAGATCGACAGGGAAACCTGGAGCCAGTTGTTGGCGATCGCCGAGCGCTACCAGATCGCGCTCGATCGCTGAGGCCCGGCGGCAGCCGGCCCGGGATGCGCACGCCGTTATGGCGTTGCGATCAATCCGTTGGCCGTGGCGATGACCCAGCGGCTGCCCCAGCGCACGATGGATTCGACGCGTCCGACGCCGGGAATGGTGTCGCCGCGTGCGGCCATCCGAATGCCTTCGGGCCCTTCCAGCACGGCGGTGCCGTCCCGGACATCGACCACCGTCCAGCCGGGAATGGTCGCAGGTTTCGTCTCCGGCGCCGCCACAACGGGCTGCCGCATTGCGATGACGGGGGAAGTGGCTCCGCTCGTTTGGGATGCCGGGCGTGCGGCAGGTAGCAGCACAGGCGGCTTCGGAATGCTGCCGACGGTGGCGAGGTCCACCGCCGATACCGTCTTGCGGGCGGCTTCGACCTTGCCATTTGGCCGCGCTTCGGCAATGTGCGGCGCGGGCGCTTCTTTCAGCGCAACGGCTATCAGACGGAGTTCACTGGCGAATTGCGGCCAGTTCAGGCCGCCGGCCCATCCCAGGCCAAAGCTTGCCACGATCGCTGCCGTGACCAGCACGGCGGCGCGAGCCCGCTCGGCAAATGGCTCACGCACCACCAGTACCGCGTCGCGATCGGACTTGAGGAAGTTCCACGGTCTCGAAGGTTGCTGCGACCGGTGACGGTCAACCACGCTCCCCGACCAGATTTCAAAGGTACTCGGTTCGCGGTGCTGCATGGTGTGACCCAGATTTGAGAGAACCGATGATGTCTCTCTAAGCTGAATCGAATCTTAACAATGGGAGCTTACGCACCGATCCTAGCGCATGGATCCGCAATGCTCTGCGGTATCGCGCCCATCTATGGTCGACGCAATCGGCTACATCCGGATCATTTCCACACGCTCTTGTCGGCGTCCCAGCGCTGGCCCTTGAATTCCTTCGCCAGCGCTTCGACCGAGCCGTTGTCGTTCTTCGGTTCGCCGCCTTCCTCGTCGCCGGTGGATTCTTCCGACAGATTCAGCTTCGCACCGGTTCCTTCATCTGCGGTCGTGATCAACGGGCTAGAGATCCACAGCATCAAGCGGTCGGTCGCGCCCGGTTTGTCCGGAGACACCAGCGCTGAGACCTCGATACTTTGGGTGAGCGCGAGCGGCGGATAGACCGGGCTCGGCCGCTTGAAGGCCAGTTTCAGCCTTCCAGTATTGCCGTTCCATTCGGCGCCCGTCGCCTTGGCGGCGAGCGTCCTGGCCAACACGGCCGAGATTGCGGAAGCGATCTTGTCCTTGTTGATCTTGTCGCCGTCGCGCCAATCGGCGGCGGCAAACCGGATGGTGCGGTCCATCTCGACGCTGCCGCTGGTCCAGCCAGCGGCGACCACGCCCGGCATCGCTTTGGCCTTCGCGATCAGCGCGGCCGTGCGTTCCGGATCGGCCGTGAGGTTGATGGTCTGCTCGCCGGCGCGCAGCGCATCGCAGGAGACTGAAAGGCTCGACAGACCGACCTCGACGGCCTCGCCCTTCAGGCTCTTGAGGAAGTCGAGTGCGGCGTCAAGCTTGACCCGCACCCCGAATGAATCGGGCGGGACGTCGGTAAAATCCTTGGGCGCCGGAGTGATGCCGTCGTCGCTGGTCTGGTTGTCCAGAAATTCCTTTTCGCTGAGATCGGAATTGTCCGTCGAGGTAACCTCGGTGACGCTTTGGCCGATAGTGATCTGGCCGCGGAACTCGAACGTATCGCCGGCCGGCTTGCGCAACAGCTTGATGGTGACCGGCAGCTTGTCGCCGAGGCTCTGCGCGGTGCCGGTCAGGTTCTGGCCGCTGACGGTGAGACTGGCGACGAAACGGTCCTTGCGATCGGAACCTTTTGCAACGGGGTAGCAGACGTCGAGGGTCGCCGCCGTGACGGTCTTGCCCTGGCGGATCTCCTTCAGGATGACGTCGGCATTGCCGTCCATCAGGCCGTCGATCGCGGTGAAATAGCGGGTCTCGGCCGCGCCCGGCGCCGTTTTGGAGGGAAGTTTCATCTGGGCGAAAGCGAGGTGAGGGGTGGCCGTCGCCAGACCGAGCAGCAGAAAACAGAGCGCGCGCATGTGAACATTCCCGGAAACGATGAAGCGACGTCCTACCAGCAAACCGCGATGTGTTCAGCCAAAAAGAAGGCCGCCCGGAGGCGGCCTTCGATCTGTTGATTGTAGACGGCGGACTCAGAAGCCCATGCCGCCCATTCCACCCATGCCGCCACCGCCGCCGGGCATCGCCGGCGCCGGCTCCTTCGGCAGCTCGGCGACCATGGCTTCGGTAGTCACGAGCAAGCCCGCGACCGAGGAGGCGTCCTGCAGCGCGGTGCGCACCACCTTGGCGGGGTCGATGATGCCCTTGTCGACCATGTCGACATATTCCTCGGTCTGGGCGTCGAAGCCGAAGGTCTCCGACTTGTTCTCGAGGATCTTGCCGACCACGATCGAGCCTTCGACGCCGGCGTTCTCCGAGATCTGGCGAACCGGGGCTTCCAGCGCCTTCAGCACGATGTTGATTCCGGCCTGGACGTCGGAGTTGTCGTTATGAATGCGGCCGACGGCCTTCTTGGCGCGCAGCAGCGCCACGCCGCCGCCCGGCACGATGCCTTCCTGCACGGCCGCGCGGGTCGCGTTGAGGGCGTCCTCGACGCGGTCCTTCTTTTCCTTGACCTCGATCTCGGTCGCGCCGCCGACGCGGATCACCGCGACGCCGCCGGCGAGCTTGGCCAGACGTTCCTGCAGCTTCTCGCGGTCGTAGTCCGAGGTGGTTTCCTCGATCTGCGCCTTGATCTGGCCGACCCGGGCTTCGATGTCCTTCTTCTTGCCCGCGCCCTTGACGATCGTGGTGTTCTCCTTGTCGATCACGACCTTGCCGGCGCGTCCCAGCATGTTGACGGTGACGCTCTCCAGTTTCATGCCGAGCTCATCGGAGATCAGCTGACCGCCGGTCAGGATCGCGATGTCTTCCAGCATGGCCTTGCGGCGATCGCCGAAGCCCGGCGCCTTGACGGCGGCGACCTTGAGGCCGCCGCGCAGGCGGTTGACCACCAGCGTCGCCAGCGCCTCGCCCTCGACGTCCTCGGCGATGATCAGCAGCGGACGGCCGGACTGCACCACGGCTTCCAGCACCGGCAGCATCGCCTGCAGGCCGGACAGCTTCTTCTCGTGCAGCAGCACGTAGACGTCTTCGAGTTCGGCCGTCATCTTCTCGGCGTTGGTGATGAAGTAGGGCGAGAGGTAGCCGCGGTCGAACTGCATGCCCTCGACGATGTCGACTTCGGTCTCGAGCGACTTGTTCTCCTCGACCGTGATCACGCCTTCATTGCCGACCTTCTGCATCGCCTG
>CADEDX010000524.1 GCA_902826195.1 uncultured Bradyrhizobium sp.
CGTGCGGACAGCGATGGGCGCAACTGTGTCCCGAATATGGGCGGATCTGATTTTCGACTAGTGTTGGAATCTGATCACACAGCCCCCATCGGTAACCAGCGTGTATGCCCATGCGCTGGCGCCGATCGATCGGCACACGGCAGCCCGCGAACCGAACCCGCACCGGAGTCATGCGGGGCTGTTCCGCCTTCCGTTTCCGCCGCCGTGCCTACATCGGGTCGGCGCGGATACGATCGCGGCGACGCGGCCCGAGGGTAGGCCGCCAACTGTGGCGGTATTACTTGTCGGTCAGCAAAGGCCTTCTGTCATCGAACAAGTAGGTCCGTCCGTCTGACCATCCATTTTCGTAAGCCAGTCCAATGGAAATGATCGCCAGTGTCGCAAGGCCAACTACGAGGACGATCGCGGAAACATTGAGGGTACGCATTTCTTCCACTCGAAAATTGCAAGCAAAACTTCGAGTGGAACCTGAGCCAATTTCTGTTGCGAATGCGACGGTTCTGCGCCGGGAAATGAATAAGATAATGGCCAGTCGGTCCCCATTGGCGCATGCTAAAGAGCGGCCTGACGTCCGCGCCGCGGTGACCGCAAGCCCCGGCATTTGTGACTTCAAGTCTCGCGTCAGCATCGTGGCGGGAGGAAGTCCACCCCAGACGCGCCCATGCGTTGGCGCCGATTGACCGGGCCGCCACAGTGAATCACAAGCCCGATGCGGCCGACTGTGCCGTGTCCAACCAGCCGTCGATTGAGCGCGCCCGTGTCATCGGGGGGGCTCGGCAGTTCAGTCCGAATCTATGCACGTCACCCGCGGATATTGGACAGCCGTTGGACACGAAAAGCCGGAAGCCCGCTAAACCATTGAAATAATTGGCGCTCCCTAGCGGAATCGAACCGCTCTCTCCACCGTGAAAGGGTGGCGTCCTAACCGATAGACGAAGGGAGCAAAACGGCCCGAAATCAAGGTGTTAAGCGCTTGATGGGCCGCGTTGGCCGCCGTTCGTCCGTGGTTCACGTCGGCGGCGACGGCGAACGTATAGTGGCGTTTGCGCAGGCGGGCAAGCCGCCCGGAAGCCGGCTTTTTCCTTGATGGTATCCATCTCCAACCATGGCTGGCCGCAACGGAATTTAAAGCCGGATGCCGTATGGTTCTTGACCCGGGGGATTTTCAGATATGGCTTTAATTTCAAAACTTTCTGGCAAGAAGCGCGAGGCGCGCAAATCCGTGAGTCAGCCCGGCTGGATCACCCTGGAGGGCGGTTTTGCCGCACGTCAATGCGTGGTGAAGGATCTGTCCGCGACCGGCGCGAAGGTCACGATCGACGATCCCAACTCGCTGCCGGCGAAATTGCGGCTGGCGTTCTCGCGCGACGCCCGGACCGGACGCCGCTGCGAAGTGGTCTGGCGCCGTGGCAACTCGGTCGGCGTCAAGTTTGTCCGCTAGGCCTTTTTTGAGACACGGCTTTCGCCGGACACGCCCTGGTCTGGCCCTGACGGGCGAGCGGCGATAAAAGGCGGGATGCGAAAATTCCTCCTGATCATGATCGCATTGGCGCTGCCGTCGGTTGCCGCCACTGCCGAGCCACTTCGTCTTCAGAAGACCGACAAAATCACGGCATCGGACAAGCCGCTGCCGCTCAAGCGCTCGGGCAATGCCTGCGCCGAGTACGGCGCGGGCTTCGTCAGGATCGAAGGCACCAGCACCTGCATGAAAATCGGCGGCGCGGTGAGTATCGGAGCGGGCGTGTCCAGCGGCTCGCGCTGAGCCGTTGCTTCACGTCATCGGCGGCGCGATGAACTGCTGGAAGCCGGGACGCGTGGCGAACTGCGCGAACCAGCGTTCGAGACTTGGCAGTTTCGGCTTGGTGACGCCCCCGACGCCGAGCCAGCGCCGCGCATAGGCGCCGATCGCGATATCGGCGAGCGTGAGCGCATCGCCTTCGATGAAGCGGCGGTTCGCCAGTTGCGTCTCGATGATCCGCCATACCACGGCTTCCGCGTCGACATCCTTCTGGATCGCCACCATGTCGCGTTTCTCGACCGGCGTGCGAACCAGCGCCCAGAACACCGGGCGGTCGACCGGCTGCAGCGTCGACAGCGTCCAGTCCAGCCAGCGGTCGACGCCGGCGCGCGCCTTGGGCTGCGCGGGGTAGATCAGCGATTGGTCGCCATAGGCCATGCAGAGATAGCGCATCACCGAATTGGATTCCCACAGCACATAGTCGCCGTCGACCAGCGTCGGCACGCGGCCGTTCGGGTTCATCGCCAGATATTCCGGCTCGTTGTTCTTGCCGAACTGCATGCCGGCGTCGATGCGCTGATAGCCGAGCTCGAGTTCGGCCAGGCACCACAGCACTTTCTGCACGTTGACTGAATTGGCCCGGCCCCAGATGGTGAGTTGTTGTTTGTTATTGTCGGCCACGTGTCGTCGCTCCCGTTGATCAATGGGATGCGTTCATAGCGGAAGATCGACGATAAAGCGCGGCTTTTCCCGCGGTCCAACCCGACAAAAATCGGGCTCCGCCGCATTGCGACAGAGCCCCGATTCATGCGTCACGCCAATTGGCCGGCTTCAGCGGCCGAAGAACAGCCACAGCAGAATGATCACCGGAATTGGCACGCCCACCAACCACAACAGAAGTCCTTTTCCCATCGTATCCTCCTCAATGTGCAGTCGAGGAGCAAACGCGCGATGGAGCGCCGGGTTCCTGCGCGCCTCGACGGCAAAAGACGGCGGCGCGCAGGAACGTTTTGCGATGTCGGAATTTAGCGAGCGACAGGCCGATCCGAAATGGCGAAGTGTCGTCGCCGTCGACGGCCTACCAATGCCCGGTGTTCGGCATCGAGGCCCACGGCTCCGCCTGCGGTTTCGGTTCTCCCTTCTGCAGTAGTTCGATCGAATGTAGGTCCGGCGAGCGCACGAAAGCCATGTTGCCGTCGCGCGGCGGCCGGTTGATGGTGACGCCGGCCTTCATCAGCAGGTCGCAGGTTGCGTAAATGTCGTCGACCTCATAGGCGAGGTGGCCGAAATGACGGTCCTCGCCGTATTTTTCCTCGTCCCAGTTATAAGTGAGTTCGACCAGCGGCGCGCCGCGGTTCTGGGGCGCCGCCTTGAACAGGCCTTCGTCCTCGGGCGCGCACAGAAACACCAGCGTGAAGCGGCCCTTGTCGTTGTCGACCCGGCGCACTTCCTTCAGCCCCAGCGCGTCCTGATAGAACTTCATCGCGACGTCGAGATTGCGGACGCGCAGCATGGTGTGGAGGTATCGCATTTTCTTGTCTCCTTGGAGCGTTTCTGGATTGTCCGTCGTTCGGTCGGGCTATAAATAGCAACAAATTGCCAGAAAGGGCAGGCATAGCGAACGAAGTGGATGAAACGTGAAGATAGTACTGCCGGTCGCCGTGGCGGCTGTGGTGCTGCTGGAGGCGTTCAACCTTAAAATGAGCGAACGAGCCGGGCTGGTTTACGCGGCAGTCTTCGTTGTCATCGTGTCAGGCACGGGAGCTTATGAGGCATGGTCCAAGAAGCGTGGCGTTCTCGGATGGATCGTCAATATCCTTGCCTCTGTCTTCGGCTGCTTCGTCGCGGTTGGTGTCTTGGGATTTGGAATGGAAGCCGCCACAGCCCGCGTCCAGTGGGCGATGGCCCCTCAAATTCAGGATTATGTCGTCGCCGCTGTCGGCATGAGCTTCATAGTTATCGTATCCTGGCTGCCGATAAAGCTCATTGATCTAGTCCGGCCTCATTGAAGAACCTTCGGCAGAACGACCACGACGTCGATGGTCTGCTGGAGAATTCGGCCGGCGACGTCCGCGATGAGAAGAGCGAAGTCATCTTCCATGTCGGCGGCGGTACTCTCGTCTTTGGCGTAGACGTACAGAAGTGACCCGTCTAGCGCGGCAAATCTCACGCCGGCAAACACGCGGTCGAACTCCACGGCGCCAAGGACTGACGCCACTCGGGCCTGTATTGCGTAATCCTGGATATCACTCAGTTCCATTTGCCTGCTGCCGAAGTAATCGGTTGCTTACATTATACATGTTTATGACTCAGGCTGTGTTCAAGGACGCGGATCGTGAACCATGGCAGGATCCGACGCGACACAATCGCATGGCCAGTCTTGTTGGAGAGCTACTGATTGCGACGGCAAGGGTCCTCATCGCGGAATCGGCCCACGCGGCGGTTCTCAAGGCGGGGGCCCGGCTCGATCGGAAGATCGGCTCGCGCACCGCGAAGGTTGTTGCAGGGATGCTGCTCGGGCTTGCCGCCTTTATCCTGATTCCGGTTTTCACCGGCCTCGTGGGGTTGTGATGTCCAGGAAGACGAAACTCATTGTTGCCTTGGTAATTGGGGCGCTCATCTCGGCGGTGCTTCTCGTCCTCGAACCGCTAACCGACTTTGCCCTTCTTTCGTGGGAGATGCCCGGCATCAGCGTCACCTATCTGTTCTGGGGAGCGGCTGGCGGCAGCGCGCTCGCGGGCATAGCCATTGCCTGGGCCGTCAATGCACTCATCTACGGGCTGGGTGCTTTCATCGTTTTCAGTGTTCTCAGCGCCATGGTGACCAAGCCGCAGCGCAGCTGACGAAGAACGTTCGGCAGACAACCGCGACTATGCCGCCTTCGGCCCGTGTGCGCTCTCGAGCCGTGCCTTTTCCCGGCACTCTGCGGCGAACGCGAGCAGCCGCTCCACCGTCACCGCGTCGAGCGTGCTTCGGGCCAGCCGTTCGGCGCGGGCGGCTTGCTCCTGCAGATACTGAAACTCGGTCATGACTGAGCCCTCGATCTCCGGGACAATTTGAATCGAATGCGTTCGTTCCGGACATGCGCCAGTGTGAGTCAACAGGCAGTTAACTCTGTGCGCCAGGTCACGCGGGGTTGATCAAGGCTGTAGAGATGCGGGTTGGCTGAAGGGCACGGAAAAATACGGCGTGCCGACTGCTTCGGTTGATGCAGCAGCGCACTCGCCGGGAGGTGGAAACCTTCTCCCGTAATGCTACGAACTACTTTTC
>CADEDX010000525.1 GCA_902826195.1 uncultured Bradyrhizobium sp.
AGCGGATGCGTCAGATACGCCTCGGCTTCGCGCAGCGACGCGATCGCGTAGCGCTGCGCCATCGCGGAATGACCGAGCCCGGCGATCTGCGGAAAGATGAACCACATCCAGTGGCTCTGCTTGCGGCCGTTGCTCAGTTCCGCGCGCACGCGCTCGTAGACCGGCGCCTGCGCCGCGACGAAGCGCTGCAGATCGAACGGATCGTCTGCCATGGCAGCCTCCTTCAGCGCCGCTTGACCTCGATCCCGCGACCCTTGCCGATGCTCTCTTTGCCCAGCTTGGCGCGCACGGCGTCGATCGCGGCTTCCACCTTGCGGCGCTGCGTGGCGCCGGGATCGGCGAGGTCCATGGGGTCGGCGTCCGCCGCGTCCTGGATGTCGCCGACGCCGATGCCGATCAGGCGATAGGGAATGCCGGTCGCCTCCTTCTCCAGCAGCGTGCGGCCGCAGCGGAACAGGGTCTCCGCCAGCTGGGTCGGCGCCGGCAGCGACATCTGGCGCGAGACGATGCGGAAGCCCGCGGTCGTGTCGTACACGTAGCCGTTCGAACCGTTGACGATCATCAGCTGATCGCCGTTGTCGGCCATCGACACCACGCCGGAGCCCAGGATTTGCCCGCCCAGCCGGGTCACCACGGGAATGGCGGCATTGGTGACGCTGTAGAGCCAAGGGCCCGAGACGACGTACAGGATGCCGCCGAGCTTGCGGAAGCCGCGGATCGGGCCTTCACCCAGAGTGGCGAAGGTGGTGATGCCCGGAACGCCATGCACCGTGACGGGCGACTTGGCGTCCTGCGGCTGCCTCTCGGCGTACAGGTTCAACGCCCGTTGTGCCGAGATCGGCAGGCTGTCGTGCTTGTAGGAATTCGTCGCGAACCTGATCATCATGGGCCGGTATCGACCCCGACGAACAGCGAGCCATCCTCCCGGTCATCACCGGACGCATCGTCCAGATAGGCCGCGGCCTGCGGTGCGATCATCGCCATGCGCTCGGTCGCCACCCCGTATTCCGGGCCGATCGAGACGGCGAGGTTGTAGACAATGGCGTCGAACCACTCGACGGGAAGATCAGGATTGTCGCCCGCCGCGTCGAAATCCATCAGCGGCCGGTGATAGGTGAAACCCACCAGGTCGGTGATGGCCGCAACCGGCTGCCACAGGTACAGATAGCCCGTCGACAGCTGCGCATCGTAGTGCACCGAAGTGATCTGGCCTTGCTGCGCCTTGTTGGGCAAGGCCCGGTAGTCGTAGCGGGCTTCCATCCGGATCGGCGTGTCGAACTGCGAGATGATGTTGTGGCGGCGCGCGTCCACGATCTTGAGCGGGCGTTCGATCTTGGTGGTGTAGGCAAACACCAAGGCCCCGTCGGCCGCGGAATCGGTCAGGGCATCGTCGAGGGTGACCGTGCCGGCGCCCGGCGCCCCGTTGACCGTCGACCAGTGCAGCGTGCCGTCGTCGAGGACGACGCCGATATAGTCGCCGTCGGAGATCCCCGTGATGGCATCGACCGAAAGCACGGTCTGCCCGCTCGCTTCATCGGCCGACAGTGCCGTTTGCACGTAGGCCTCGGTGACGTGATCCGCCCCGGTCCTGGCCAGCGCGTACTTGACCTGCCCGACCTGGGGAAACAGGGTGGCTTCCGACACCGACCACACCCGCAAGCCCTTCCTCTGCCAGCGCTTGACCATGGCGTTGAGGGCTTCGGCGCCGTCGGTGATCTCCTGGGCGCCCGGTGTTCTCCCGGCCTTCAATACCCCCAGCAAGCGCAGCGACCGGGTGATGAGCTGGTCGCGCGTGCGGGTGAAGTCGGAGGAGTTGGAAACAGCCATGGGAAAACCGTGATCGTCAGTGTTGACGTCTGAGAGTCAGCCTGCGCAGAATCACTGCCATGACCGTGCTTGTTCTCAACGACACGCGCCGCGGCGGACACCACGGCAGCTCATCCGTCATGCAGGTGCTGTTCCAATCGCTGGAACGTCGGGGACTGCGCACACGCAGCCAGCTGACCGACCCCGTCCCCTTGGACCGCTTGGCCGAGCACGGCGTGTCGGCTGTCGTTGCCAACGGCGAGGGCTCCATGCACGGCAGCCAGAAGAGTTGCCGCGCCCTTGCTGCGGCGGCACGGCAGGCACGCAAGCAGGGGGTGCCCGCACATCTCATCAACTCGGTGTTTGCCGAAACCGACCCGGACATCATTGCCGACGTGCGGCAGTTCCAGGCGATCCATGTGCGCGAGAGCGACATCCAGGCGCGGCTGGCGGCCCTGGACATCGACAGCACGGTGTGCCCCGACCTGACCTTTGGGATACCCGATGTGCCCGCCTGGACGAACGGCGCGCATGTTGTGGTCACCGATACGACGGTGGATGGCACCAATGCCCAGCTGCACGCATGGGCGCGTAAGCAGGGCTACAGGTTCCTGACCTTACGGCGTCCGTCCGAAACCGACGCAGGCCGGGCCCTCAAGTTCAATGTGCGCCGGCATATCGGCAAGGCGTTTCCCGCCAGCTACGGTGCGAACCGGTATTCCAGCGCCATCACCGACACCCCGGCGTTTCTCCGCACGCTCACCCAAGGGGTTCGGGTCGTGGTCGCCGCCCGCTTTCATGCGGTGTGCTTCTGTCTCAAAGCCGGCGTGCCGTTCGTGGCCGTACCGTCCAACACGCACAAGATCCAGGCGATGCTGGCCGATGCCGGATTGGCCCATCGCATCATAGGAGACCTGGAAACTCCGATCGCGCCGTGGAGTCCCGCCGATGAGGCCGCGCGCGTTGCCTATGTCGGACGCGCCGGCCGCAGCATCGAGTCCATGTTCGACCGTCTTTGTTAGATCACTCCGTCGCGACGGCGGAGTAGTTGACCAGCGTGGCTCCTGACGCCACCGAGCCCGGCAGCGGGTTGATCAGCACGAGGTTGGCCAAGTCCACTACCGTCTGAATGATGTTGCGATGCAGATCGCCGTCGGCCAGGAAGATGCCGATATGATCGCCGCCCTGCATGCGTTCGGTGTGCTCGACTTCCAATGCGGTCGATCCAGCAGAGGCTGCTGCAACGGTTGTCGTCATCAGCGGGCCGATGAACTGGTCGATCGGCTGCGGCCGTGCATCAGGAACGCGTAGGTCCTCGCGGCGGACCCGGATGGTGTCTTGCGGGTGGCGCGCTTCGAAGTGTTTGCGGTGAACGATGGCACCGTTCCACTCCTTGACCGCATCGTGGCTCCAGATCGTGAAGCCGGTCCTGTCATCTTTGACAAGGTGGCTGCCTGCTCGGTAGCCGGGCCGCTTCCAACTCATGACCGCCCCCGCCACATGCCGCCCATCCGTGATGCCGTCGGAGCGATGAAGAACCGCTTGCGCGCCGTAGTTGGGTTCAATGCCAGCAGGTCGATGGCCTGCCCGTTGAGTTCGAGTGACGCGTGGTCGAGCACCAGGAAGGTCGGCGTCTCGAGAAAGATAGTCTGACCAGCGAACTCCAACGAAGCCGATGTGAGCGGCATGAACTGGGTGAGGTCGATCGCCTGCCCGGCGAACTCCAACGCACCCGCATCCAGCACGCAATTGATGGCGAACGTTTCGGCTTGGCCGGCGAACTGAATCGCCGCTTCCGATAGCGGCCCGTAACGGTCGAGCGGAACAGTCTAGCCTGCAATCTGTAACGATGCCGGATCGAGGACGAACGAGACCGGGAACGTGATCACCTGTCCGGCAAACGAGAGGGTCGCGGGGGCGAGCGCATGCGTGACGGCAAACAGGATCGCCTGACCGGCAAACTCCACCGCGCCAGCGTCCAGCCCCGCCACATTGGCGAAGGGAATCGCCTGCCCAGCAAATGTTAGTGCGGCCGGATCAAGCGTGAGTGTGACATCATCGGCCGGGCCGCTTGACGGTGGAAGCCAGTGCCTGCGGGGCCGCCGGAACCTGGGCGACCGGAAGATCGCAGGCATGGCCTACCTCACTCTTCCTCAACCCAGGCCACACCGGCAAAACTGATGTCATCTGCAAGCGTGCTTTGCAGGCGTATGAAGAGGCCCTCGGCATTCTTCGCCTTGGGGCAGAACCGTTCGTCCGGATACCAGACCTCCATCGGAGACATCCGGATATTCCAGGCCAGTTCCTCGACGATCACTGCCGAGCCGCTGGTCGTGGCCACGGTGGCACCGTTGGCTTCTGCCGTGAAACCTGCGGCGACATCGGCAGAATCAAGCGGGACCGGTGTCACGCTGGAGCCGTTGCTGCTGGTTACCGTCGCGGGGAGGCGTATAACCGAGACCCGAACCGCTTCTTCTGCGGCATCGCCAAACTCGGAGAAGTTGCCCAGCCGAAAGCCGCGCAGCTTGATCGGTTTGTTGCTTGCCGGAATGAGTTCGAACAGGTCGGCGTCGCCGCCAGCACTGGTTACCGTTCCCTGATATGGCACGGCATAGATGCGTCCCATCTAGAATCTCCGGTTGAAGAACCGCGTCGGCCTGCGGAAGGGCGGAATGCCTTGGGTCAAGACCCAGGTGATGATGATGATGCCTTGCGCGCCGGGGCCTGCGATTGCTCCGCTGGTATCGCCGGAGCCGCCGCCGCCGCCGCCATAGAGGCCGCCACTGCCGCCAACCGTTGTCGCGTTGCCGTTGCCGCCAGCCCCACCGCCGCCGCCACCGGGGCCTGCGGTGGCGGCAAGGTCCGAGGTCCATAGCACCTCGCCGTCCCCGCCGTTGCCGCCGCGCCCGCCATTGTTGGAGCCGTCGCCAGCCCCGCCGCCGCCACCTACGGAGCCGTTGCCGCCGCCCGGAGCGCCAGCCGTACCACCGCCGGCCCCGAGCCGGTTGTTGCCGCCCGCCTGGCCGGAATTACTGCTGCCTGCCGCACCCGACGACCCACCGTCGGCGCCGCCGCCAGAACCGCCAGCGTTGTTCGCGCCAGCCCCACCGTTCGCGCCAGCGCCGTGGGGCCCGCCGGCACCGCCGCCGCCGCCGCCGCCATCC
>CADEDX010000526.1 GCA_902826195.1 uncultured Bradyrhizobium sp.
CGCCAGCGCGTCGCCATTGCGCGCGCGCTTTCCAACCGCCCCGAGATCATCGTCGCCGACGAACCGACCGGCGCGCTCGATACCAAATCGACCGAGCAGGTGTTTGCGATCCTCCGCGACATCGCGGACCAGGGGAAGACCGTGATGGTGGTGACCCACGACCCCGCGCTGGCCGCCCGCGCCGACCGGCGCATTCATATCGTGGACGGCAAGATCGCGGAGATTACGGAACGGCCCGGCAGCGTGCTGGTGCCGGAGGCGGCAGGTTAGCCGCCGCGAGGGCGGGTCCAGACCAAAATGTCGAAAACAACCCCATGAAAGTAGGATGGGGGACCGGTTTCCTGACGGTAGCTGCTACGCTACTGCCTTATTTACTCAGACAAAAACCGGCTCACGATGAATGCGCTCGGCGGTCTCGGCAACCACTTCGATGGCGAGCGTGGGCCTGACGGCGGTTTCGAGGCAGCGAATGTCCGCGGCGAGGTGCCTTGCGAAGGCGACGGCTTCCGACGCGCGTGAAAACTCGCGGCCGACTTCGTCTTCGATCTGGAGCCTGTCCTGAACATTGAAGAAGAAACGCATGGGACCTCCTTGGGTCCGGCTGTCATACAGGGAGTACCGTCGCGGGTTTTGATTCGGATCAAAGAAGCGGCTGGTGCGGATTTCCGCTCCGATTTTGTTTTGTTGCGGCGCCCACGTGCGAGTTGCCAATGCAAAAGCCGCAGATCGGGAATATCCTGATCCGACGAGGGTTTCGTGTAAAAGCGCATCAGGCCATTCAGAAGCCGAGCAGATATCATAAGCACCAGGGGGAAAACCGAATGAACCGCATCGGATACGCCGTCGCCACCGCACTGCTGTTGTCGCTGCCCGCCGCGGCGCACACCCCGCAACAGCCGCCGCACCAGGCCTATAGCGAAGGCGATCTGAAGCTCGAGAGCGGCGAGGTGATCCGGGATTTTTCGATCTCCTATGTCACGCACGGCCAGCTCAACGACAAGAAGTCCAACGCCATCCTGATGGTGACGGCGATCTCGGGCAATCACCACCGGCTCGACTTCCTGATCGGCCCGGGCAAGGCGCTGGACACCGACAAATATTTCATCGTCTGCACCGATGCGATCGCGAACGGTTTTTCGACCTCGCCGAGCAGTTCGAAGGCCCAGCCGCGCATGCAATTCCCCAAATTCACCATCCGCGACATGGTGCAATCGCAACACCGCCTGATGAAGGAGAAGCTCGGCATCGACCACGTCGTCGCCGTGGTCGGCCCCTCGATGGGCGGCATGCAGGTGCTGCAATGGGGCGTCAGCCATCCCGATTACATGGACGCGCTGGTGGCGATGGTGCCGCTGGCCAAGACGCCGGCCTGGACGGTCGCGGTGCTGGAGGCCTCGCGCAAGGCGATAATGAACGACGCCGCCTGGAAGGACGGCAATTACGAAGCGCCGCCGGAAAAGGGCATCCGCCTGTGGCGAGACATCCTCTCGCTGCTGTCGGCGCGCACGCCGGACATGTATGCCGCGCAGTTCAAGAACGGCATGGACGTACTGCCGTGGATGGAAAGCCAGGAGACCGCGCTAATCAAGGCGTTCGACGCCAACGACTGGATCTACCAGACTTGGGCCTATGAGCGGCACGATGTCGGCACCACGCCAGGCTTCAACGGCGACACCGCCAAGGCGCTCGCCTCGATCAAGGCGAAGACGTTGATCCTCACCGGCACCAAGGATCTGCTCAATCCCGAATTCGAACCGATCGAGGCCGGCAAGAACATCAGTGGCGCCAAGGTGATGACGATCAGCCCGGGCACCGTGACCGGCCATGCGGCGGCCGGTGGCGGGATTCCGGCGGATGTGGAGTTTCTCAACAGGGAGACGCGGGCGTTTCTCGACAGTGTGAAGAAGCCGGATTAGGGCGACGCGACGATCCGCGATGCAGGAATTAAATCCGACGCAGAGATCGCTCGAAGTCCAAGCGCTCGTTTCTGCGCGCAACTGCGCAGTCGCAATCCGAATCGGTGAGGCGCTCCAACGAATTCTTCGGTGGGCTAAAAACCGTTAGACCAAAAGACCTTCTGAAGCGGGTTTGGCGGAGAGGGAGGGATTCGAACCCCCGATAGGCTTGCACCTATGCCGCATTTCGAGTGCGGTGCATTCGACCACTCTGCCACCTCTCCAGGCGCCAAGACGGGCAGATTCGGCCCTTCGGTCGGGGCGTGTTCTAGGCGAGGATGGCGGGCCGGGCAAGGCGCGGCGCCCAAGAAATCCGCCTCCGCCCCGGCAAGCGAAAAAGGAGCCTGAAATGGAGCATTTGACGGTTCGGGCCAACGGCGCGGCGCTTCATGTGGCCCGGATCGGCGCCGGGCGGCCGCTGCTGTTGCTGCATGGCTGGCCGGAATTCTGGCTGAGCTGGGAGCCAGTCATGGCGCGGCTGGCCGACCGCTTCACCCTCTACGCTCCGGATTTGCGCGGCTTCGGCGACAGCGACAAGCCGGAAGGGCCGTTCGGCCCCGACCAGCAGGCCGCCGACATGCTGGCGCTGATGGATGCGCTCGACCTGCCGCAGGCCGGCATCGTCGGCCACGATGTCGGCGGCGCGCTGATGCAGCCGCTGGCGCGGCTGGCGCCGCAGCGGATCGCCGGATTGTTCTTTTTCGATTTCGTCTATCCCGGCATCGGGCCGCGAATGGCGGAGCCGGATCGGCTCAACAACATCTGGTATCAATCCTTTCACCAGATGGAGATGGCGCCCGCGCTGGTCGGCGCGAGCCGCGACAGCTGCCGGCGCTATATCGGCCATTTCCTCAAAGCTTGGTCGCACCGCAAGCACGCCTTCGATGATGTGCTCGAGGCCTTCACCGACAATTTCCTGAAAGAGGGAAACCTCGCCGGCGGTTTTGCGCATTACCGCGCCGCGCATGCCGGACGGGTCAAGATGATGAAGGGCGAAGCGCCGGCGCTGCTGCCGATCTCCGTGCCGACCTGCGTGCGCTGGGCCGAGCACGATCCGTTGTTTCCTTACGCGTGGACCGACCGGCTCGGCGAGACGTTTTCGAATCTCGATCTCGCGATGTTCGCGGATGTCGGTCACTTCCCGCACCGCGAAGATCCCGATCGCGCGGCGTCGGAGATCGCGGTGTTTTTTAACCGCATCAGCTGGCGGTAGATTCTCATTTTGATCGTTTTCTTGACGCGAACCGGTATCCACCCACGGATCAAGTCCGAGGGCATGCTTCGCTTGAAAAAGCTTTGGTGATCTGTGGGGAAGGCCTGATCCCGCTTTTCCGAATCGGGCTTTTGCGGGAAGAAGGGGTGGGACCGCCAGACGCGACAAAAAAAACTGGCGGTCCCGTGTCGCTGCTTAAAAATACTGGTCGGGGAAGTGCGGCTTCGCCGGCCAGCCGGAGCGACCAGACCACGCTACCAACGGCGGCGAAAACGGCAACGCGATCCGCATCTTAACCTAACCGGTCAACCTTACCCCGGCGCGGTAACCTTAATCCTCGACGATCAAGCCTTGGCCTTCTTCGCCTTCTTCGGCTTTTTGTCGTCTTCGGCTTCCTTGCCGCTTTCTTTGCGGCGGTTGGTGAAGCGCGCATTGCCGAGCCCGGTGCCGATGGTCAGCACGCCCCAGCGCTCGACATCCTGCATGAAGGGAACTTCAGAGAGGCCCTGAGCGACACCGTCATTGTGCATCAGCACCGCGGTGTCGTGGTCGCCGATCTGCGGAATCGCCTCGACCAGGCTTGCCGGCAGGTTGAACCTCGAGCTTTCCCAATTGCCCGGCAGGTTCTGTGCGCCCTTTTCGATCGAGCCGTCGGCATCGATCACGCCGGGACAGGAAATGCCGATGAAGGGCGCGAGATTGAGGCCTTCGGCCTCGGCGGCAGCGATCAGTTCCTTCAGCATCTTGACCAGCCGCTTCACCGCGCCTTCGCGGGTCGGCTCGTCGTCGGCATGCCGCCACAGGTCGGACTTCCACACCGAGGCCTTGGAAAGATCGGGCGTCTTCTTCCAGCGCGTTTCCACCACGCCGCAGCGGATGTTGGTGCCGCCGATATCGACGGCGAGAATGCTGTCGTGGCCCGCGAAGATCCATGACGGCGCCAGGTGCAGCGTGCCGATCAGGCCGGCGTCATCGGGATGGAAGCGGATCGGCACCAGGTCGACGTCGAAATCCTCGGCTTTGAGGATGATGTTGGTGCGCGCGATGGCGATCTCGCCGACCCGGCTCTGCCGGAAACCCCCGCCGACCACGATGCGCTCGGTATCCGCCCACGCTTTCGTCTTCAGGAAGCGGCCGGTGACATAGGCCAGTTCGCGCGCGAATTCCTCGATCGCACCGTGCACCAGGGCAGCGGCGGCGATGTCGTCGCCGACCAGGACCCCGTCGAGGTCGCCCTTGGGAATGTCATCGGTGGATTTCTTGCCCAGGGGATCGTCGCCGCTCTTCTTCAGCGGCTTGCGCAAGCCATCGAGAATATCGCGGAAGGCGCCCTTGCTGGCCCGGTCGCCGAGGAAACCATCGTCGTCCTTCAGCTCGACGTTGAAGCTGTCGATCTCAACCGAAGGTAGTTTTTGAGCGCCGTGCCGCGCGATGCCTGTGGTCGTTACGCTGTCGTCCGCCATGTTGTTCCAACCCCTGCCCGATTCCGCCGGCGACAACGAGCGGGGAACCCATTGGTTTCAACGAGGGGCAAGTGGCGAATGGCGAATTGCGAATAGAATGGGCCTGATCCCGCTCCCTACCCGCTATTCGCCACTCGCTATTCGCCATTTCGGGCATTTTTGGCAGCTTTTGAGGCCATTTCACCTTGACTCACGGCATTCTGCGGCTATAAGTCCCGGCATCCGGCGCGGGATTTCTCGCGCTGTTTGTTTTGCGCGAATTGCTCGGAGCTTGTTCCTTGGGGCTTGCTCCCCGGACGTGCGAAAATCGTACCCATAACGACTGACCAAAAAGCCG
>CADEDX010000527.1 GCA_902826195.1 uncultured Bradyrhizobium sp.
CCCTCGACGAAAGCACCTGCCGCTTTAAGCCCGTCCGAAAGCGGTCGATGAGCAAGGCGTTGGGAGGCCAGTCAGCTCCGGGATTTCCGTCTGTGCAAGCTGGATGTGGGCACCGGGCGGCAGCCCTCAAGGTTTAAGCCGGCAGTGGTAATATTCTCCCCGAGGTCTCTCGGCCCCACTTCGAAACCGGCTTCGAGAAGGTCGGCGAAGAGCTCGGACGGCATGAGGTGGACCTGTCGGAGATGGGCAGCCGGGGCTGGCGACGGGCGAGATAGCGATGCCGGACGAAGGGGCCGGCGTGTGCGTCGCCTTCGAAGCCATGACCTTCCATCGGGACTATGCGATTTTGCGTCGGCTTGCTGAAGTCTGCGTGGCCGAAACTGACGGCAGACCGATGACTGGCTGTGATATCGCCTTCATGCTCGATCTAACCCCCGCGAGGACGCGGACCTCAGCCTTGATCAGCTCGTCAACGACGGCTCGAGGCGATCGCTATCGTTATGACCTAACCCTCTCACTGACCGCATCCAAAGTAACCAGGATTAAAAATCTGAACGACCAGATCGAACGGCGACAGTGTTTTCGATCGGGTTGAAGTCGGGTGAGTAGGGCGGCAGCAGGATGAGGCGCGCGCCTTGCCGGCGCGCAAAGGCGCTGCCGTCCGCTTTACCTTCCAGGCATGCGTTGTCTATCGCCACGATGTCACCGGGATCGAGCGTCGGCGCCAAAACCTGCGCGACATATCCGAAGCGGCAAAGGATGCTGAAAGCCGCTTTGCAGCACGAGGTGTTGACGATCTGCGAAGAAAAGCTTCGTCCCCGCGGTAACCAATTAGATCGGTTTGCCGGCGCGCGCCCGTCTTTCGTCGGTTGCTACGTTTTCCCAGTCGGAACCGAACCGACTGTCCTGCAGTTGTGCCTGACAATAGGGGCGCGACAGTTGATGGCAGAAAAAGTGACTTCAGCCGCGTCCAAGAAGCGGCCGTCTGAGCAGATCGAGGAAGCGCCAGCCAGCACGGAGAAAAAGCCTCTTCCGTTGGGCGCGGGCGCGCGCATGAATGCGCGAGTCGTGCTTGCCCTAGTCCTGTTTGGCCTCGCGCTATGGACCGCTGCGGGCTTTCTGCCGGCGCTGATCTGGGCCACGATACTGGCGGTTTCCCTGTGGCCGCTGTACCTCGCATTTGCGGCGCGCTTTTCCTCAGGCCCCTCCAGCTTGGCTGCCTTCATCTTTACCGCAATCGTGGCGTTGGTTCTGTTCACCCCGATGTCGCTTGCCGTCTACCAAATCGCGCAGCAAGGCGACGCGCTCGTGAGTTGGCTCCAGCAGGCCCGGGAGAGCGGGGTTGAAGTACCGGATTGGGTCGCTCGCCTGCCGGTTGCCGCGGAAAGTCTGCAGTCGTGGTGGCGCGCCAACCTTTCGGATCCGAAAGCTGCCACCGCCTGGCTTCAAACCGTCAACGCGGACAATGCGTCGGAGTTTTTCAAAACGTTTGGTGGACAGCTGCTTCATCGGCTATTCCTATTGTTATTCTCGCTCCTGACCTTGTTCTTTCTGCTCCGTAACGGTCGCGCCGTCGCGAGCCGCTTCCTCGAGACGTGTGACCGGCTTATTGGCGATGCCGGCGAGGGGCTGGTCGAGAAAATGGTCGATGCCATGCGCGGTACGGTGAACGGCACGGTTCTCGTCGCAATGGGTGAGGGATTGCTGATCGGCGTAGGCTACTTCGTCGCGGGCGTTCCGAATCCGTTGATGTTTACGATTCTGACAACGGCATTCGCGATGCTGCCGTTTGGCGCATGGCTCGCCTTCACCACGGCGGCGTTGGTCCTGGTCTCCGGTGGCGGCAGTGGGTTTACGGCCGCAGCCGTACTTTGCTGGGGCGCGATCGTCATGCTTGCCGGCGATCATTTCGTGTGGCCGACCCTGGTCGGTGGCTCGGCGCGGCTCCCGTTCCTTTTCGCCTTTGTCGGAATCTTCGGAGGTCTCGCTGCCTTCGGGTTGTTCGGATTGTTTCTGGGGCCTGTGATCATGGCGGCGTTGCTGACCGTGTGGCGCGAATGGATTTTCCGGCCGGCTCCACGATAGGATTCGCCAGCGGCGCCTCTGATCACGGCTCTTGACTACAGCCTTGATAACACCGGTGCGACGAAGGATTCGGTATGACCGAATAGTATCCAAAGTTCCGTAACGAAAAGAAGTCGGGGATGTACGCGCTTTCGGCGCCGATTGGATTTTTCAAGGAGACCTCTGCAGCTTCTCGAAGCCAGTTGCATTGTTCCGCGATCACTTCCACGGCTCCCTGATAAGACTTTCCACCCCTTGGAAGCATTGCCGCAGGCTTGACCTGCATCTGGTATCGTAGCCTGCTCTGCTTCAGATATGCGCGCTAGACGCAAGCATGCGTGCTGACAGGAGCATGAAGCCCCGCCAACATATCGCGGGACACGCGGTTTCCCGGATCGGGCCTCATTACGAAATTCAAGTTCGTCTCAGTATGGTCTGCTGATGAGTGAGACCGGAAGTGGTACGGAAGATACGAAAGCGGCGCTTGTGATCCGAAGCGAACGCGCGGGCGCGCTGAGAACTTTCCCGGCTGGACGGGCTCTCGCGATCCGCGGCAAACCCATGTTCGATCGGCAATGTTAAACGCAATCGCGCCCTTCGCTTCTTTCGCTGGCTTGGTGTCCCGTCGCGAAGGTTAGTGTTCGTCGGTATCGGCGTCGTGCCGAAGCCAGGCTTGCGGCAGAGTTGTGACGGACGGGAAATAACGTGCGGCGGGTCACTGAAGGACGGATTTGCTTGTGCCTTTATGGCCCCGCATAGGCACCCGAGCGTCGGCATCAGCAGGCGCGGGCACCCCTATAGAGAGGAGCATTGGCAATGTGCATTCACAACAATTACGGCAATTACGGCGCCGCCCAGGATTTCCGCGAAGCGCGGCAAGAGTTCCGCGAGGCGCGGCAGGACACCCAAGAGGCGCGGGAGCACTTCGCAGAAGCGCGTGAGCAGTTCCAAGAAGCCAGGGAGGATTTCGCGCGCGGAGATTTTATCCACGGCTTCCAGCATTTGGCCGCTGGGCGTCGGGAGCAAGCCGAAGGACGTCAGGACCTCGCCGAGGCACGTCAGCATCGCGCCGAAGGGAATAAGGAGCTCGCAGAGGGCTATAGCAAGCTGGCTTTCGGCGGTGGCTTTGACCCCGGTTTTGGGTTTGGTGGCCCTGGGTTTGGTGGCTCCGGCTTCGGTGGGATTGGTGGCCCCGGTTACGACTGCGGTTACGGCATTGGTGGCTCCAATGGGATTGGTGGCCCTGGGTTTGGTGGCCCTGGGACCGTTTTTGGGGACCTCGCACAGGGCAACGTGCTCGGCGCGGCCGGGGACCTTATAGGGGGCGAGCTGCAAGCGGCCGGACACGTCATCGGTGGCGTGGCCAAGGGTGCTGGGGACATCCTTGATGGCGTGGGCAAGGCGGCTGGCGACCTTGCAAAGGGCGACGTGATCGGCGCGGCCGGAGACGTTATCGGAGGCGTGGCCAAGGGGGCTGGGGACGTCGTCGGTGGCATTGCCAAGGGAGTTGGGGACGTCTTCAAGTCCATCTTCTGACCGATTGAACGACCGTTGTGACAATGGAGACCCTGATCGTCCACCGGGCCTGAGGGCGGCGATGAAGCCGCCCTTAGCAGCGCCCGGTGGAAAGTCGGGGTCTTCGTCAAGAAGGAGAGCGCTCCACACTGGTGCCAGTTTGGGCATGGCGCACGTGCTTGTGCACGAGCGCGACTTAATACGCAAAGAAACTCGAGAGTAAATTCGGCCGCTGCAAACTGAAACGCAGGCCATGCGCGATGAGATGAAAACGACGCGAGAGCTTCTCGGCGAGCTTCTCCTCACGATGAAGCCGGAGAAAGGTTGAGGTTCATGTTGCAACTCGCGTATCCGACGCTCCTCGTCGTCTACCTGGCGGGGCTCACGCTCCAGAAGAAGCGCGCGCTGAAAGCCGGGGATACCCCCGACACGTCGGACCCCGCCTCGCATCCCGCCTTCATTGCGTGCGGCTTTCTCTGGCTCGCCGCGTTGACGCTGCCGTTCTGGACGCGCCCGCTCGAGCTTTTCCCCGCAGCGCCCGCGGCGATTGCGGGTACCCTGTGTTTCGCGCTGGGGTTCGCCGTCCGCGTTGCCGCTTACCGGCACCTCGGCCTGATGTTTACCTATCATCTCGGGCAGCGCGCTGGGCATCAGCTGATCACGGACGGGATCTACCGCTGGATGCGCCATCCCTCTTACGTAGGCTCGACGCTCACGCTGCTCGGGCTCTGCGTCGTCGCGCGGTCATGGCAGATGCTTGTGGCGGAGATCCTCGCGGTCGTGCCCCTGATGGGGGTGCGCATCCAACGCGAGGAGGCGCTCCTCGCACGGAGCTTCGACGAAGAGTGGACCCGCTACGCCGCGAGGACCCCCCGCTTCGGGATCTGATGAGACCTGATCGTACGGGCCTGAGGGCGGCGATGACGCCACCCTCCAGCGTCCGGTGCAGAGTCAGGGAATTCCCCGAATCCAATACCTCCGGTTCCGGCTATTCCCTGACAGAGAACGGCAAAAAGGCCATCAAAAAACAGGATGTCTAAACACCGATAATCGTAACACAGCGGCGCTGTTACGGGAGACGGCGGTTTAGCCTCTTCGCCCCCGTAACACAGCTGATTGTCTCGTATGTTACGGTGCGGTCATTAAGGCCGCTATCTTGCTGAGATCTCGAGCGTAACGTGTGTTACCTGTCACGGCCTGTTATGGGTGTGTGTCTATCACACCCTACACAGGCGTAACATAACACTCCTTTCCCTAGGGGAGAGAGCAGCTGGCAGGGAGAAAACGAGACTTCTTGGAGCAATGGCGGGGAGCGGCGGTTTGCGAAGCCAGTAGGTACGATTTGACATCCACTCCCGCGCGTGCCCCAACTATCTCATTGGTT
>CADEDX010000528.1 GCA_902826195.1 uncultured Bradyrhizobium sp.
GGCGCCATGGATACCGGATGGGTGGTCGTCAGCGCCGTCGAGGCCGCGCTGGGCGGCAACTGGACCGGCAAGATCGAGTATCTCCATCTCAACCTCGGCAACAAGACCGATGTGTCCACGCTGCTCGCCGCGACCCCGATCAACTCCGAGATTCGCGAGAACATCTTTCGCGTCGGGCGGAACTATCGGATCGGCGGCACGGCCTATGCGCCGGTGGCCGCCGCCAACTTGACAGGTTTCTATCTCGGCGGCAATTTCGGTTCCGGCACCGGCCGGGACCGCAGTTCGCTGAGCGTGCCGGCGGTGGCGCTGTCCGAGACCTTCAACCTCGCGCCCGATGGCAGCATTGGCGGCGTGCAGGCCGGCTACAACTGGCAGGCCGCCAACTGGGTGTTCGGTCTGGAGGCCGACATCCAGGGCAGCACCCAGAAGGACAACAAGACCTGCGTGGTCTTCTGCTCGCAGGGTGTTTTCGCAGCCTATGACGCCACCCTGCCTTGGTTAGGCACGGTGCGCGGCCGGCTCGGCTATTCGGTAGGTTCGACGTTGTTCTACGCCACCGGCGGTCTCGCTTACGGCAGCGTCAAGACCAAGATCGCCACGAACTCGTTCGTTGGCGCGGTCACGCAATCCTTCTCGAACACCAAGACCGGCTGGACCGCGGGCGCGGGCATCGAAACGCCGTTCACACTGCGGATTGCTCGGCCCGAGTTGGACGACCAAGACCGAGTATCTCTATGTCGACCTCGGTACGACCACGGACAATTTTACCCTCGCCGTGTTCCCTGCGATGGCGACCCGATCCGTCACCGAGCATGTCTGGCGCACCGGCATCAACTACCACTTCGACTCGCCGGTGGTCGCGAAGTACTGAGCGCGGTCTGAGAGACGCGAATGAAAAACCCCGGGGCCTGCCCCGGGGTTTTTGCTGTGGCGTATCAACTGCGGGCGCCGCCGAGGGGCGCGACACGCTTGTCAGGTATGAGAATTATCCGCCGCCGGACCGGCCGCGAACCCATTATACAAATTCTGGGAAACGGGAGTTCGCCCGGGAATCAAGACCGGCGACGCCCGGCCGGGGAGCGCGGCTGGCGGAGAGCAATGAGGGCGTTGGAGTCCGGCAGGAAGATCATCGGCATCCTTGTTGTCGTTGCGATCGGGCAGGTGATCGGATGGGGTACCGTCGGCCTTCTGGCCGTCGTCGGCCGGGAAGTCGCCGCCGATCTCGGCATGGACATCACGGCCGTGTTCGCCGGCAATTCGATCTTCTATGTGGCGACAGGCTTGTCGGCGCCGGTTCTCGCCCGGGCATTCATCCGGTTCGGCGCGCGGCGCGTGATGATATCAGGCAGCATCATTGCCGCGCCGGGCTTTGTGCTGCTCTCCTATGCAACCGGCCCCGTATCATTCTTTGCGGCGTGGGTCATTCTCGGCATCGCCGGCAGTGCGAAATTGGCCACCGCCACCTATATCCTGCTCAATGAGATCGTGGGACGTGCCGCCAGGCGTGCGATCGGCGCGCTGATGCTGGTGACAGGGCTGGCCAGCAGCGTGTTCTGGCCGACCACCTCGTTCCTTTCGGGCGTGATGGGCTGGCGCAGCACCTGTCTGGCCTATGCCGGGCTGATGGTCCTGGTCTGTCTGCCGCTCTACGTGTTCGGATTGCCGCGTTACGTCGAACGCAAAGAAGAGGCCGCCGGGTCGGCGCGGGTGTCCGGCGAGACCAAAATCGTCCGGAAAAACACGTTCTATCTGATCGCATCCGCAACGGTGTTGTGCGCTTTCGTCACCTTCGGATTCGGGGCCACCATGATCGAACTGCTCAAAGCCGAGGGGCTAACGCCGGCGCAGGCTGTCACCTTCGGCTCGATGCTGGGCGTGATTCAGGTCAGCGCCCGCGGTCTCGATTTTCTCGGTGGCGGCCGATGGGACGGAATCACCACGGCACTGATCGCCACCGCAACGCTGGTCGTGGCGATAATTCTTCTGATGATCGGTGGCGGATCGCACTGGATGATCGCGGCCTTCATCCTGCTGTATGGGCTCGGCAGCGGCGCGCTTGCGGTGGCGCGCGCGACCATCCCGCTGGTGTTCTACGACAACGTCGAATTCGCCAGAATGACGTCGCGCATCGCCATGCCGCTCAACCTCATCGCCGCCGCGTCGCCGCCCATCCTCGTCGGCCTGCTGTCGAATTTCGGCAGCAACGCTTTGCTTGGTTTCGGTGCGCTATGCGCGAGCGCGGCGTTGCTGATGCTGTACTGGCTCGGCCGCCACCGTCCGACGAACCGGTCGGTCGTCGCGAACTGAGCCGAGGGTTCGGCTGCCGTGAAAACCGGCGAGGTCGATGGGGTAGACCGGCGTCGATGTTGCTCGTCGTTGCAAAAAAGGCCGCTAAGGGCCAGCTTCCAGCCATTGTGAAGCCACGTGAAGCCGCCCGCGGCAATATGCGCGGCGGTTGCCCGAAGATGTGGCTGCCGGGCCATAGAATTGGGATGAGAATCCAGTAAGGGTAACTTTGCCGACAACATGTTTGTTGGGAACCTGGGACCGCCGGACGGGGAATGCCGTAATGAAGAAGTACCTGCTGGCCACAGCTCTCGTTGCGGTAGGATCGGCCCCGACATTCGCCGCAGACCTGGCCGCAAGACCTTACGCCAAGGCCCCCGCACTCGCCGCTGTCTACGACTGGACCGGCTTCTACATCGGCGTCAACGCCGGCGTCCGCATCGGCCGCGACCGCTTCCAGCACGACTTCCTCGGCGTGGGATCGGGTCATTCGTTTTACGCCTCGCCGCAAGGCGGCTTCGGCGGCGGCCAGGCCGGCTACAATTGGCAGATGGGTTCGGTGCTCGGTCCGATCGTTTTCGGTCTTGAGGCGGACATTCAGGGGGCCGGCCTGAGCGATGATCGCTCCACCTTCAACGAGGCCGGTGCTTCAAGAAACTATAGCCAGAAGCTCGACTGGTTCGGGACCGCCCGCGGGCGCGTCGGCATCGCCAAGGGGCCCGTGCTGGGCTATTTCACCGCCGGCTACGCTTTCGCAAACGTCAAGACCGGGGCGAGCGCGTCGTTCGGCGGCATCACCAACACGTTCGCGAACGAGCGCATGCAGGGCGGATGGGTGTTCGGGAGCGGCGTCGAAGCTGCGCTGGGCGGCAACTGGACCGGCAAGATCGAGTATCTCCGTCTGGATCTCGGCAATCGCAGCGACATCGCCACGCTGGCCGCCGCGACCCCGATCCATACCGAACTTCGCGAGCATATTTTCCGCGTCGGCCTGAACTACCGGATCGGCGGGACCGCCTATGTGCCGGTCGCGGCCGCGAACTGGGCCGGGTTCTATCTCGGCGGCAATTTCGGCTCCGGCACGGGACGGGATCGCAGCACGTTGAACCTGCCGGCGATCGGATCTTTCCAGACCTTCAATTTGGCGCCGGAGGGCAAGCTTGGCGGTATTCAGGCGGGCTACAACTGGCAGGCGGCCAACTGGGTATACGGTCTGGAGGCTGATATTCAGGGCAGCACCCAGAAGGACAACAAGACGTGCGTTCTTTCCTGCACGCCCGGCGGTTTGGCAGCAGCTTACGATGCGACGTTGCCGTGGTTTGGAACCGTGCGCGGGCGGCTGGGCTATTCGGTTGGCTCGACCCTGTTCTACGCGACCGGCGGTCTGGCCTACGGCAGCAACAAGACGAAGATCGCCACGACCTCCGTCGCCGGGTTGGTGACGCAATCGTTCTCGCATACCCATACCGGCTGGACCGCGGGTGCCGGCATCGAAACGCCGTTCAAGTTCATGGGATTGCTGAGTCCGAACTGGACGACCAAGGCCGAGTATCTCTATGTCGATCTCGGCTCGACGTCAGACAGTTTCAACTTCGGCGGTGTTCCGGCCACCGCAACCCGATCCGTGACCGAGCACGTCTTCCGCACCGGCATCAACTACCACTTCAATTCGCCAGTCGTTGCAAAGTACTAAATTATCATTCCCGAGACGCATCAATAAAAGACCCCGGGCCTCGGCCCGAGGTTTTTATTCGTGCGCTTGAAGCCTTCACACCAGCTTAAAGATCGCCAGCGCCAGCACGGCCTGGGCCAGGAAGCCGACGGTGAAGGCGAGCGTGCGGAAGACCGGCAGGCCGAGCGTGTAGACGATCAGATGCGCGACGCGGGACCAGAAATAGACGGCGCAGGCCAGCACGGTCCAGCTGTCGGAATAGTCGATGGCGTTGAGGATCAAGACCAGGGGCGCGAAGATGATCAGGTTTTCGACCGCATTGTCGTGCGCGAACATCATCCGGTTGGCCCAGTCGGCTTGCGGCTTGTCGTTGCGCGAGGGGTTGGCCATGGCGCCGGAGAGGCCGCGCACCTGACAGCGATTGACGATGTAGGGGATCCACAACAGTCCGGTCAAAATCACGGTCAGAGTCAGCCAGAACAATTCACGCGTCATTGGTTCCCCCTAAAAGGATTTCGATTCCCGGCACGGGATGATGGACTATAACGAACCGCGACTGATGGCGCTACGCGCGGACCTTGACGTAGCTGCCCGGCGCATCCTCGAGCGGCGGCAGTTCCTTGGAGCCGACGGCGCGCGCAGGCACGCGCTCGGCATCCAGGCTTTCCAGCCATTGCCGCCAGTCGGGCCACCACGAGCCCTTGTGCTCGGTCGCGCCCTTGATCCAGTCGGCGAGGGTGATGTCCTTGATCCTGTCGTTGGTCCAGTACTGATACTTGCCCGCCGCCGGCGGGTTGACCACGCCGGCGATGTGGCCGGAACCGGACAGCACATATTTCACCGGGCCGCCGAAGAATTGCGAGCCGTAAAGCACCGACTCCGCCGGCGCGATGTGGTCCTCTTTGGTCGCCAGATTGTAAATCGGAACCTTGACCTTCGACAGGTCGAGCAGCGTGTTGTCGAGCACCATGCTGACGGAGGTGAGCCGGTTCTC
>CADEDX010000529.1 GCA_902826195.1 uncultured Bradyrhizobium sp.
GAATCATCGAGGGAATCATAGCAGCGCAATGGCGTTTTCACACAGCCAGGGTCACGTGCGGACCTCAGCAGCGAGGGTCGTGGAGGTCAGCTGAGGGCCATGAGCGGAATTCGCATCGCTACACTAGTCCGTTTGTGGCCGAAGCGTTGAGAGCAGGTGCCAGCCGTAGAGCCTTGGTCTGCACCCCGTATATGGCATGCCCTCAGGATCGAGCGCTCTGACTGCGTGGGCTGCGGGAAATTTCCTGTTCGAAGACGATCTGCGCCAGCACCGATTGAGTGATGTCAGCCCCGGTCTTTGCATCGTGGACGAGAAAGTTCGTACCCCGTTTCACCATTGCCGCGAGATCATCAAGCGTCACCAAGGTGAAGGTACCAGTGTTATAGAGGCGCCGTTTCGCGTATTTCTCGATGATGATGGAATTTGCCATTGGCTCACCTCTGAGACCCAACGGCTTTGCCGAGGAGCTTAGGAGCAATCTAGCGCAGCAGTAGTGAGCCTTCAACGCTAATTCAAGTACCGATGAGGGAGCGGCATGTCCCGTTTGGGTCAATCGCTTCGTTTTGACGGTCATCCGCTTCCTTCCGGTGTACCCTCAACTCCGGACATCCGACCGGTAGGCTTACATGGCAGCAACGGGCCACAAGCGGCCCTTCCGGCGCGAGGCGGCCTATGGCGGTGACAGAAACGTGAGCGCGATCACGACCAACCACGCGACAATCACAAGGGACGTTATCGCCCCGGCTGTGATCTTGGCCTTTTCTTTAGGCGTGAATGGTCGATCCATAGCCGAATATAAATCAAAATGGGCCACGCCGAAACACGTCACTGGCATCTAACAACCTTTGGCAGCTATGTTACATGCCTGCTTCGGGTCAGAAGCAGGCTTCGGCGAAGGATAGCCGAGAGGTCCGCTATGGGCCACAAGGCGACGTGAGCCCTATCGAATGATGCTGGCTTCTCCGATAACGCCAGCCTCCCAAAGATAAAACTTATCATTAGCGGTGAGTGCCGAAGTCGCCTCTGCACCTGATAGAAAAACGAAGCCAAGCGTTCGCCGTTCACCCGGCATCATTTCGCTTCGAAGCAACGGATAGCCGTCCCAACCCTCCGCGGGTGCTGTATTCTTGCTGCTGCAGGGACAGCCCCAACCAAGCCCGATGGGTGACTTCCTCCCTCCTGTATCGGCCGGATAGAGGTAGACCTCTGCTTTGAGGTCAGGAGGACCAAGCTCAAGGCGTTGTCGCAGAGTTGCTTCTCGGGTCATGGGCTTGTTCATAGCACTCGCGAGGTACGAAGTCTGCATCAAGTCAAAAGGCGACCTCTTGCAGGGCATCGCAATTAGTCTGCTATGGGCCAAAAGCGGTAGTGCCAGCCAAGTTTTGCCCTGATACCAAGCCTCACGTGGGGAAGTGTTGACAAGTTTCAGAACGATATGTCAGTCGTTCAAAATGACGTTCCGCAACACGATCGAGCCGCTCTCTGAGACCGCAGCATATCGGTGTCCGTGCTGCCTATTCCGAACCCTGCACCAGCGAGGCGGCGATGAGATTTGCCCTGTGTGCTTTTGGGAGGATGACGGGCAAGATAATCACGATGCGGGCGAAGTGCGAGGTGGTCCCAATGGATCATTATCGCTTGCTTCAGCGCGAAAAAATTTCAAGCAATGCGGTGCTTCAGATCCCGCGCACCTCAGGCACGTTCGCCGCCCAACAGACGCTGAGCGCTAATAGCGCCCCGAGGCTTGGGAGGGGCCAGCACTTGGTCTGTTCAGGGTCAAAGACGGCGCTGAAGGTCGCGCTGAGCTACGTCCGGTCTCCCCCCACGAGCCGACGTGTTGACGGGCAATGTGACCTTCGGCTGAGGGCCAAACTCGGAAGTCGCCATATTCACTCGATCACATCGTCGGCACGGGAAAGCACCGTCGGCGATACGACCAAGCCGATCGATTTGGCGACTTTGAGATTGATAACTAATTCGAACTTGGTCGGCTGCTCGATCGGAAGATCGCCGGGTTTTGCACCGCGTAGTATTTTGTCGACATATTCGGCGGCTCGACGAAACAGCTCCGCCGTCTTCGGCCCGTAAGACATCAAGCCGCCCGCTTCCACATACTCCCGGAAGCCGTGCATGGTTGGAAGCCGCTCGGCCAGCGCCAGCTCATTGATACGAATGCGGTTTGCATTCGCGAGGGGGTTGGACGGTACATATAGCGCCTCTGCGCGCTTGGCGAGCGCATCAAGTAACGGCGCGATATCGTCCGCGGTTCGTATTGGCAACTTGATCG
Organism: uncultured Bradyrhizobium sp.; assembly: GCA_902826195.1. Lineage (GTDB taxonomy): Bacteria > Pseudomonadota > Alphaproteobacteria > Rhizobiales > Xanthobacteraceae > Bradyrhizobium. The sequence goes on from CADEDX010000529.1 coordinate 2,288, forward strand.
TTTCGACGCCAACCGTCGTAGCCGCAGTTTGCAATTCTCGAATCTCCAGCACCGGGCCGATGAAGTCGACAAATTCGAGGACTGCCAGCCTGCGGATTCCCGGCAAGACCTCGCGCAGGAGTTCAAGCCTCTTCCCGGCAAGATCGGACGATTGGAGGGACATCCCGGTAAGGTTGCCACCAGGTCGCGCCATGCTAGCCGCCAGACCTTGAGCAACCGGATCGCCGGAAAGTGCTACGACGATCGGGATGCTAGACGTGGCTCGTCTGGCCGCATCACCACCGACCGTCACGATAGCGCTAACTTTCAGTCGAGAGAAGTCGGCGGCGATCTGCTCATAGCGGCTGCTGCTTCCTTCGGCCCACTGATAGTCGATGGCAACCGTTCTACCTTCAACCCAACCGAGTTCTGCCATTCGCTGGACAAAGGCGGCAGTCCATTGACTCCAGCTTGACTTTGTTCCACCCCCCATAAATCCAACGGTCGGCATTGTCGCGGGCTGCTGCGCTCGCGCCGCGAGCGGCCCAGCTGCCATACCGACAAGTCCCCAAAGAAACTCGCGCCGCTTCATGCCAATGCCCTCGCGGGGCAGGCTACCACACCAGCTATTGGACAGGCCAGAACAACGGCTTCGCGAATGTACGGTTTGGGTCACCAGCGGGCCTTGGACGGGGCGATAGATAGGGTTTGCTGAGGGCCATTTCCTGACCTCGCGTGACGAGGAAGAACCCACGCGGCCGATCGCCGGAGAATGGCAGGTTGGTAGTCATTCGGGCATTCCCGCGAGCCGAAGGCCTTCCTTTAGCTTCGAGACAAGATCGGGAGCTCGAACGGCTCGGGGGTGCGAGAGCTGCCAGAGGTTGCTCAGCCGCGCCTGCGGGTGAATGGCCAAGAACTTTGCGAGTGCCGAGGAGGCTTCTTCCGGACGCTGAGTGAAAGCGTAACTGGCAGCGAGATGCAGGATTGACCCTTCGTGACTATGTGGAGATTCCCGCATGGCCCTCGTGCTCCACGCGATGGCTTCGTCCAGCCGTCCGCAATAGAAGCAAGCCCGAGCCATCGTGTGCATCATGAGATGAAGGACGATGTCTCGCGGCGAGAGGCGCATGGCCCGTTCGTTGTGCTCGATCGCTGTCTCCGGCTTCCCTATGAAAATATGGACGACGGCGCTCACAAACCAGGCGCGCGCGAGGTTAGGATTGAGATTGACGGCGCGATTGATTAGTGCGATCCCCTCGTCGAACTCGGCGCCAACCTGGGCAAGCGAATACCCTGCAATACTGAGCACATTGGCATCGTCGGGAGCAAGATCGACTGCCTGCCGCGCGAGTTCTCCGCATCGGGCAGCATCTGTCGCAAGGTCGTCTGTCCAGAAATTCACGACCCGCCACGCTAGGCACCATATGGCGCCGGCATATGCTGCTGCAAATTTCGGGTCGAGTTCGATCGATTTTTTGAGTAGGACTTCCGCCTCTTCGAGGTCGCTGCGGCCCCATCGATAGATACAGGCCGAAGCTCGCATAAAATAGTCATAGGCATCAAGGCTGTCCGTTGCCTTCGCCACGGCGCGGGTAATTTCCGCCTGCTCGATCTTGGGCGCGACCGCGTTCACGACCGCAGAAGCCACACGGTCCTGCAGGTCGAAAATATCTTCCTCATTGCCTTCAAAGCGATCGGACCAAACTTGCACGCCGCTCGCGGCGTCGACGAGTTGGCCGGTGATCCGAAGGCGGCCTCCGGCCTTGCGCACGCTGCCTTCGAGCACGTAACGCACGCCCAGCTCACGGCCGATCCGGCGCACATCCACGGTCTTGCCCTTGTAGGTAAAGCTTGAGGTGCGGGCGATGACGAATAGCTCGCGGAAACGGGACAGCGCCGTGAGTATTTCGTCGGCGATGCCGTCGGCAAAATAATCCTGCTCTGGATCACTCGACATGTTCTGAAAGGCAAGCACGGCGATCGAAGGCTTATCGGGAAGAGACAGAAGCTTGCCGTCGCCGGGCAAGGAGGCGCCTGCCGGTGCCGGCCCGATGGCGAACGCTCGAACCGGCTCCTCGATGTTCTTCACACTCTGCGGCCCAAGTTCCGTGTAGGCGAGCGGCAGTATCTTTCGCACCTGCTCGTGGGCCGATGCCGACAGGACAATGCCCCCCGCGTCTGCCAACGCCTCCAACCTGGCAGCGACATTGACGCCATTGCCGAGAAGATCTCCGCCGCGGACCATCACGTCGCCGACATGGATGCCGATGCGAAACAGAACGCGACGATCCGCAGGCGCACCCTCAGTGGCATCAAGCAAAGCCTTTTGCGCTTCGACTGCACACTGGACCGCATTCACAGCGCTCGAAAACTCCGCAAGCACGCTGTCGCCAGCCGTATTAGCAATTCGGCCACGATGACGGAAAATAGCGGCGTCCAGGATCGCTCGCTGGGCCGCCAACATCCGCAAGGTGCCGACCTCGTCGACATCCGTCAGACGGCTGAATCCGGCTACGTCCGCAGCAAGCACGGCAACTAGTCTGCGTTCCATTTCAATGCCTTGCGACATATGCCGCCCCGGAAATCGTGGCCATTCTGCTACGCGCGAAGAAGGCCGTCCAGCAGCGCTTTTGCTTACCGCTGGGCCTCTCTGGAAAGTGCTGAACGCAATTCGTGTCATTTAGCTGGA
>CADEDX010000530.1 GCA_902826195.1 uncultured Bradyrhizobium sp.
GGAAGCCATTCCCCCGATCACATTTGATTCAACTCAGTTGCCGGATGCTCTAGGGGTGCTATGGCCTTGTGCGATCGGAAATCGAGTTCATGCGAACGCAGGTCGGCAGACAGCACCGAGATATCCTGCAGCCATGGCCAAAACCCAAGATCATTACCGACGTCCCGTCTTTTGCTCAGGACCCGACGCCGCTTTGCTGCGTTTTATTGCTGAAATTGCAAGCCATACGGTTAGACCCCGTAAGCATGGGGCTGTGTCATGCAACTTCGTCGCAGATCCGTCCCCATACCTTTGAGGATAATATCGCCGCCGAGAAAGCGAGGGTGGAAGCATAAATAGCAGGCGAAGCCTGGTCCTGAAATGGGCGCGCTCTGCAGAAAGTTCCGGCAGCTCAAGACCGCATCCCATATGAGCGAGTGGCTTTCGTCTCCAGGACTGCAACCACCCAAGACAGAATAGGAACGGTCGTGCCCTGAATGAATCCTATGTTGGCGTCCGGCTTAGCCCCCAAGGCCCACCGGAAGCAGGCGGCCCCGGCTTCTCCATGTCCCCCCGTGTTGGTCGGGGCCGCGCTCCTCGCTGCAAATTGGACTCGGCAATGATCGTGCTCGTTTACGTCGATACACGCAAACAAGTCGGGGATCCCGCTCACCCCTAGGTCCCCGCTAATGCTGATGCCGCGGCACGGGGTTACGCGACCTCAATGATCTGCCGGAAGCCGGAGGTAAGACGTGCAACGTTGATCACCCAACGATCTTCTCGCCGCTATGCACGCATATCGGACTTCCGATGCAACGAGAGGACTTCTGGGCGAGCTGTCTTGGCGCGCATCTCTGCGCCCATTACCCCCCTGCCCCATATGACCTCGCGTGCTTTAGTGCTCTTGGTGCCGCATTGCAGCGTACCCAGGCCCGGGAGCAATCACGATAGCTAGCGACATAACGCGCCTGCAGCGCTTCAGCTCGATCAAGCGGCCTGCCCAGCGGTAAATTAGGAAGGCTTTCGAACTAGGCGCGGTGTTGCGTTTGAGTAACCCATGTGGTGTTCGCAAGCGATATGGTGCATCGTTTTGGGAGGCATGCATATGGATGTATATTTGAACGCAAGACGTGATTTGCTCGTTGTGAGAGGCGGAGATCCGATCCCCGCCATTGCGGCGCTGGGAAACTGGAGCAAGAAAAAACGAGTTGCGAAAGTTAGCGATGAAATCAGGTTAGCTCTTGAGACGCAGGGGTACTACATGCGCAAGCTAACAGACGTTTGTCGTAAAAATTAGTGTACACCTGCGTTTCAAATTGATGCGCTTGGCTTTGGGAGCTTCACGCTGCTACCGGTGCAAATCGGTCGCCGTAGTACGTGAGCACGTCCGCAACAGGCGTCTCGTCGATAAGGTGGAGATCCGCCCATTCGCTCGGTGCGTACGCCATCGACCAATCCGCGAACAATCTCCGGGGCAAGCTGACGTCCAGCCGGCACAGATCGAAGTGTCGAGGATCGACTTCAATTCGAGCATACAAAGCGCCCACCTCGTTGGATTTGCCTTCGATGAGCTTCAAGAAACTGCCGTAGCCGTATAGCAGGATCCCGGTAATGCCGACGCTCGAATTGTGACGCCGAAATGTCTGGAGCATTTCCAGCAATTCGGCTTCCGGCATGTAGACGTCTCGCGCTCTATTTGAATATACGAGCTGCTGCATTCCCCAATCTCCTCGGTAAGGCGTGAAGTTGCCAAGGAATGTGAAAGGGAACGTAAAATTAGTCATACGCGGGAATACGGGTCGCGGCGACAATGGGGTCCGATCAGCATTAACTTCAGCAACACCGCGACGCCGCCGGCGGCGGCCTGCCGACCTCGACCAGGGTGATTGAGCGGGTACCCCGCGCGTTCCCCAATCCCAACTACGGCCGCGGCCGACAAGCTGAAAATGTACGGCAACAGCAACCTTTGGGAATTCTCGCCAGGCCGCCGGCATCGACGAGAAGCGGGCCGCTGCTTCACATTCCCAGGTTCGCTAGGTGTCAATGGCAGATGATGATTCAGGCATTCCTGCGCCACGCAATCCGTCAATCAATAGGTCAAGCATCCAGGGGTGCTTAAGCGACTGAAGCGTTCGCGATCGCGCCAGCGATGAGTTGGGTTGACGTTGCATTAGAGCCGCACATTCCGATCTGGCCGCTTCGTGTGCACCGGATTGCCATAGTGCGGCGACGAGGAAACGGCGGGGAGAGGTAGCCTCTGGCGTCGTCGCGATCGAACGGCGCGCCGCCTCGACCGCCTCCGGGAATCGGCGCCCCACCAACAGCGCCACGCTGCGTGCCGAGTGGACATCCGCCTGCAGGGGCGAAAGTGGATCCAGCCGTTCGGCCTCGACCAGCCGCTGCAATGCGCGCTCGGTATCACCGGCCCAGGCGGAAACCCAGCCACCGAGCCGCCATGCCTCGGCGCTGTTGGGATTCATCTGCAAGGCAAGATCGAGCAGCGCACCACCTTCGGCATGTTCCCCGCCGACCACCGCAAGCAAATGGCCGCTCAGCGCGAGCACTTGCGGGTCCGTGCGATCGATGTTGAGCGCAGTCCGCGCCAGCGACAGGGCACGGGCGACCCCGCTCGCGTAATTGGCCTCGGCTCCCAGCCACACGCTGGTCGCCACGCAGCGTCCAAGCAGCGCGGTCGCCACCGCGAAATGCGGATCGCGTGCTAGCGCAGCTTCCAGCAGCGCAATTGCTTCGCCGTTGCCGCTGGGCGTACGCGAATAATATCCTGGCAGCGCGCGCAGATAACAGTCGAAGGCGCCGAGATCCGCGGTGCCTCGCCGCAATACGCGATCGACTTCGGCTCGCAGCAATCGTGGTTCGATTGCTGCGGCGATCGACGAGGTGATCATTTCGTACAGGTGCAAGATGCCACCGGCTTCACTGGTAAAGCGTTCCTGCCAGACCTGCCTTCCGGTCGTTGTCTCGACCAGACGACACCGGACGATAATGCCGCCGTCGATTTCGTCGAGCGAACCATCGACCAGATACCGGAGGCCGAGTTCGCGTGCGGCTGCCGAACTGTCCACCATATCCGCGCCAGCGCGCTGCGCCTCGAGGGCGACGGCAGATGCGTTGGCGAGCACGAACAGCCAACGGAACCTTGAAAGCGCGATCGATATCTCTTCTACCAGGCCCGCCGCCACGTAGGCCGAGGTACGTTGGCCCAGCGTCCGAAACGGCAGCACGGCAATCGACGGGCGATCCGCAGAAAGTTCAGGTGGCTTGGCGGCGGTCGTGGGGCCAGCGGTGCTAAACGTGCAGTCGAGCAGGTAGCCGCGGCGCGGCATGTAACGAAGCAAAAGCCCCTTGCCATCATCGAGAGCGCGGCGCGCATCCTTCACGGCCTGAAACAGGCTGTCCTCCGTGACGTGGACGTCGCCCCAGATGCGATCCAGAAGCTCGGCTTTATCGAGCGGGCGTCCTTCGGATGCCGCCAGTGCAATCAGCAGTTCCAACGCTTTGGGACGCAAGGGAATTTCGCTTCCATCACGACCCAACAACCGGCCTCTTTCTGGCTCGATGACAAATCCGTCGAATCCGACAGCGTGCGGCTGGGAAGGGTTAGTGTCGTCGGTCCGGCGCATTGAGGCTTCTGACATGGCTGCAATTTCAGCACACTTTCAGTGGTTTGTCAGGACGAGTGGATCGGCATGTGGGATTTTGCAACCATGAAAACAAATGAGGTCACCCAATGCGTTCGAAACCGTCAAATTCTCCTGTGCGTATGGCAATTTCGCGTCGGCAGGCCCTCGCATCGCTGTGCGCCATGCCTATGCTTATAAAGTCAGCAGCCGCGCAGACCGGATGGCCGACACAGCCCGTTCGCATCCTCTTGGGCCAGCCGGCGGGTTCCGGTTCCGACCCAATGGCGCGAGGCCTTGCGCCACATCTCGCCGCTGCCTTTGGCCAACCGTTTATTGTCGAGAATATGCCTGGTGGAGGTGGCATCGCTGCCGCCGCTGTCGTGGCACGAGCCTCCGACGATCACACCATCGGTATCGTGCTTGGCGGTCCGACGACCACCGCCAAGGCACTGAACCCGGCACTCGCCTATGATCCGGTCAAGGACTTCCGCCCAATCAGCCTGCTCAATCGCTCGTCCTTCGTCCTGACGGTCCATCCCGGCGGTTTCGCAGGGCGGCAATTCGCCGACGTCATTGATTACGCCCGCGCTCACCCAGGGCAGCTTTCTTACGCCTCGATCGGACCAGGTACGGTCACGCACCTCGCTATGGAGGAACTGAAATCGCAGCTGGGGCTAGATATCGTCCATGTGCCCTATCGCGGCTTTCCACAGGCAACGCTGGATCTGGTCGCAGGCCGCTGCCAATTGATGTTCAACCTTGCAACCGCGGCATCCGAGCATGTGGCCGCCGGGAGACTGGTCGAGGTGGCGCAGACCGGCAACAAGCGGCTCAATATGCTGCCCAATGCGCCGACGCTGCACGAAATCAATCCTGCCTTTGAACCGTTCTTCGGCTGGTCTGGCATGATTGGTCCGGCCAGTTTTCCGGAAGCTCGCGCGCAGCGATTGGCGGCGATCGTGCGTACCGCCCTGGCAAACGATGCGGGGGCACGTGGTGGGCTAGATCGTGCCGGCAGCGAGATTTTGGGCACAGATCCCGCCGAACTGCAGTCCTTACGGGACAAGGAAGCCACGCGCTGGATTCAGGTGATCACCAGGCTCGGACTACGATCGGCCGAGTGACGCGCCTTCTCAATCGTTTAAGGATCATCGGTCATGAAAAGCCCGGAAACCATCATCTTTGTCGCGTTTGCCATCTCAAATTTCTGCAGGCTTCTGGCTTATCTTCCGCAAATTTCGGTCCTTCTCAAACAAAACGACGTCGCGGCCGTGTCATGCGCGACATGGCTACTGTTTGCCGTTTCGAACGGCGTCACGGCCGTCTATGCG
>CADEDX010000531.1 GCA_902826195.1 uncultured Bradyrhizobium sp.
CACGAACATATGCCTTCCTCGACTCTCAGACACTCAGTGAACGGCTGGCTCGCGACGCTCTCTTCAAGATAAGCGAAAATGAGTTCTTGCTGCACATGGCATCAGAGGGCAGCGAGGACGACCGACTGCTTTGGTTCGATGGCAGGTCCGCATTGCTTTGGATCAATCAAGAAGAAGGCGACTATGGCCTGAACTGGGAGTGATAGTCATCCTCAGCGCTGACCGTTCGAACAGAAAAAGTTAAATTATTCTCGTCATACTACTCGCATTGTATCAACGTTGAGCTTGCTGCCATGGTCGAAACCAGAATTGCGCCGCGCTTTCGCGTCATCAAGTCAGCCAGAATTGAGTGCGGCGGGATCAAAACGCCCTGCATAATTCGTGATTTATCGACAACAGGAGCCGCGCTGGAAATCTCTGAGCCTGGCGGGAAAATCCCGGCATCTTTCAATCTGCTAGTGCCCGAAGATGGCTTGACGCTGCCATGTCGTGTGATTTGGCGCAGGGAGTTTCGGATCGGCGTCGCTTTCGACTAGGAATGCTCAGTTAGCACCTAAGACACGGTGAAGTCTAAAGATCGTCTGGCCCCCTAACGCCTACTCGTCTTAGATCACGCAAAAGCTTTCTTACTAAGTGCGCGTTGATTGTTTGAAGCTCGCGATTGTTGCCGAACTTAAACTGATTACTTTGACTCACAATAAGACCGTCGATTTTTTCGATAAGTACCTCTTGGTTTATCAAGCGGTCCACGCGGCGTCTGATCGTTTCCAGTGGAAGGCTGAGAAATCGTGCAATCGCTGCTCTTGAAATTCCTTGCTTGATTTCATCAGGTTCAACTGTGTCCATGCTTCCGAATTTATCGTCTAAGGTCGCGTCCTTCATGATCGCTATCACATTGGCATTTAGGATCGCGTGAATGATCAATAAGTCTAGCGGATCAAAATCGTAATGCCGGAAGAGTTCGCTAATTGAGCACAAGATATACGTCAGGGTATGCCGTGATACAGCCCGTCTTCGGTCGTCAGTATGATTTTGGCTGGCTTTTTCCATTCCCATTTGCTCCACGCGCTAAATTACAATCATCATATTACCTTTCAGTCTCTTCTGCTACCCGAAATGGGTAGGGCCCCCCTTGCCGAATCAGGAGGCGGTGACGTTACTCGTCGAAATTTGTTGGGATTAGCTCGCCCATGGCCACCGGACCAGAGAAACGAGGCGAACATCGTGTAGTATTTTCGCGAGGGATTCCCGTTCGTATCGTAGCCATCGACGGGACTTGGAGCAGAGACTGCGAAATGCTTGACGCATCGGACACCGGTGCAAAATTGACGATTACGCAATCCGTGCAAGGGCTGCGACTGAAAGAGTTCTTTCTACTTTTATCCACGACCGGCTCATCATTTCGGCGCTGCCAATTGGCTTGGCTCAATGGCGATGACATGGGCGTCCAGTTCATCGAAAAGTCAGCCCCCGTCAACGCAAAAGGAAAATGAACCAAGCTAGCTTTCACATCGTTCGGTTGGCTTTCACGTGTAGGGAGAAGCACCGATGGAGCATCGACAAGCCGACCCGCAGCCCAGATGCACAGCGTGTGATGCGGATCGCAAGTTGGTCTATGGGGAGCGCGTAACGACGAATTACGAAATGCACTCGTACCGCTGTCCAATCTGTCGAACGGTAGTGCGCGTGGTTAAACTTAGCGAGCGGCCATTCAAAAGCGGCAGCCGCTTTTATTGAAGGTGTGATCTACAGAAGCAATAGAAAGCGTTAAACCATGGCCGACCCCTCCCCCCGTTCTATGCCCCCCAACTGCATCAACTGTGATCTTGAAATGCACTATTCTTGTACGGAAATCGAAAAACCGGGATTCGTCCATGACGTTTACGAATGCTCAAAGTGTCGTAGCACCCAAAGTTACATCACTGCCAACGAGGTGTTCGTAAAGGAAGGTGAGACCCGCCGGTCTGATAGATAGTTGCGTCGGTCGCACGAGCGAAATGTTGATGCACAGGGGTCCTAATCATCCTTAACTTTGAACAATACTGGCGGAATTTGTCATGACCGATAACGAAGCGAAATTTGATCTTCAGAAGAGAGTTGGCGTTGAAAGACGATCCCGAGTGGACACGCGACCGGAAGAGGAAAGGCAATTATTGGGTAAACGTCGATCGCAAATTGATCGTCGGATGAGTAGGTCACCTCAACAGCCGTCAAACGAGCAGCTTGCGCTGTTCGCGAAGCGCGTCAGACGCGCCATCAGAGATGAGGGAGCGCGCCACAATTCGGTACATCCTCGGCCGAGGGCGATTTCAGGGGCCATCCCGACGTACTTCGGTCATTGGAGTGGATTGAAAGCCTTGCGAATTCTTGACAAGCCGAATTCAATGGATGGCACGAAACTCCAAAAAATCCAAAATCGTTGTCGTCGGCTCGGCAATCTAGCCACGCGCAGTAATGCGCCTGAACGGGATGCGCGCTGTGAGATTAGTCGGCGACCTTGGATCTAATGGCTGGCGTCCGAGCTTGCGCTAGCCCGCTGTCTCAAGCGATAAAATTGAAGTGCGGCGCGCGCTGTTTTCGTTTTCAGACGAAAATAGCTTGCGAAGTATCGATTCATGATTTCGTTGCTGAGCTTCTCTTGACCCGGTTTCAACAACAGCACGGATTTGGTAGTGTCCCATGAGAGATCGATCGCCTTGCTGATCACGAGAATCTGTTCCCCGTCGTCATGGACGAGCGCACGCTCAACAAGGCCGATCGAAAGGTCGCCCATGATGGAAAGGGCGGCGGCTGTTCTGTCAAAGTCTGCGCGATGAGCAAAGTCGAACAGTTTGGCCTCATTGAGCTGGCCCCGCGCGTGTAACGACTCGACATGTGCCATTGCCGTCGCGTGCTCATTTGAGCCGGCGCGCGTCGTGGACTGGATCTCGTCCGAAGCATTGGCAACCGCAGTTCGGATTAGCGCGGCACGCCGCGGATCGGCCGCTTCCAGCTTGCGCCTTACGATATCGGTTGCTTGCCCGAATAGCTTTATGAGTTGCTGCCGAGGGATGTCCGGGCGTGACCAAACGCAGAGTGCGAGGTCGCCGTTGTCCTTCGACCGCGAGGCAAGCATCGCGAAGCCAGAGACAGAGAACTTGGCGCCCCGGTTGCGTGCCGTGCCGGTAACGACAAGATCGTTACCCCGATCTACCAGGACATCTGTGACCGGTTCGGCAAGAGTGGCCCGCTCTGAAATAGCCAACAAATGAGCCTGACTCTTGGTGCGGGCGTTCTCTACCAGCGCCGCATCACCCAGCCGCGGGGAGTGCTTGAGGACCGGCGCGGCGACTTCGATCTCGTCATCGAACGCCAGCAAACGGATCACCTTTCCGGGGGCATCGGCGCATTTGGCCAGCCGACTCCCGAAGGCCGCGCGGGCCGTCAATTCGATCTGCTCCACCAACTTGCTCATGACATCATCGAACAGGTCGATCTGGTCAACGCTGAAGTTACCCGAGCCGTGCATGAATAGATCGGTGATCTGTCCCAGCATTTCTGCCCGCTTTGACAAACCCTTCGTTGCCAGCGCGCCTTCGAGTTGGTTGATCAAACTGCCTTGTCCGCTCATAGCTGCAACTCGAATGTGCTGACGGGCTTGCGCGCGGTTATCGCCCTGATTCCTACGCCACGACCTTAGCCGGAAGAAACCGTACGGCCTCGAAGTTAAGATCGGCTTGCGGCATTGGCCGTCCGAATAGAAAGCCCTGGACGCGGTCGACCCCGGCGGCTTTCAAGGCCTCGAATTGTTTACTTGTCTCCACGCCTTTGGCTGTAGTTGTGACATCAAGGCCGCGGGCTAGCGCCACCACCGAAGTAACGACGGCCGCGCAATCACGTCGGCTGACGACCCCTTGCGTGAAGGGTTTGTTGATTTTGACACTGTCGAAGGGGAACGCCGTGAGAAATGTCGATGAGGAATAATTGGTGGTGCTGTCGTCCAGCACCACAGAAACTCCGATATTCCTCAACTGGCGGATATCTCGTAGATACTGAGTACGACGAGTTTCTAGCTCCCCGACGTTGGCGATTTCGATCTCTAGTCGCTCCGGCGAAAGGCTGGAATCGACAAGCGCACACAGGATGACATCAAACAGGTTTTCCTTGTGAAATTGTACTGCAGACACGTTGACGGCGATCCCGACATGCGAAGGCCATGCCGCTGCATCCGTGCAAGCCTGTTGAAGGATCCACTCTCCAAGGGGCAACATCAAGCCTGTCGCTTCGGCAATCGGCAGAAACTGGTCCGGGGAAATAACACCCCTGGAAGGGTGATGCCAGCGGACGAACGCCTCCATACTGCGCACTTGGAGTGTTCGGACGTCGATGATGGGCTGGTAATACAACTGAAACTGATTTTGCGAGAGGGCCTCGCGTATCTCGGATCCGATTGTTTTCTGGTGGTCTTCAGCCGCTGTCAGCTGTGGCTCGAACACGCGAAAATCGTTTCGCCCGGCCGATTTCGTCGCGTACAGCGCCAGATCGGCCTTTTTCAGAAGCGTCTGCGGATCCGCCCCGTGCTCTGGTGCAAATGCAATCCCAATACTGGTCCCAATACTCGCGCGATGGCCGTTCAAGTCGAAAGGCTGTTCGATAAGCGCGATGATCTTTAGCGCGAGTGCGATAGCTCCCTCGCTCTGGTTCTTTTCGTTTTCCTGGATGATGGCGAACTCATCGCCGCCCAGGCGTGCCAAGACATCCGTTTCGCGCAGCGAAGATGAAAGCCGCTTTGCAACCTCAATCAGGAGTTGATCTCCTGCCGGGTGGCCCAAGCTATCGTTCACATGCTTGAACTTATCGAGGTCAAGCATCAAAACGGTAAAAGTGTTGCCATGGCGATAGTGCCGCTTTGCGGCGTCATCGAGCTTTTCAGTGAGCAAAACGCGATTGGCGAGGCCGGTAAGCAA
>CADEDX010000532.1 GCA_902826195.1 uncultured Bradyrhizobium sp.
CGGCGGCGTGTTCCCGGTCGCGCTCAGCCTGACCAGCGACCTGGTCGGGCCCGAAAAGCGTCAGATCGCAATCGGGCGCACGCTGATGGGCTCGATGACGGGCAACCTGCTGGGTGCCTCCGTCTCCGGGCTGATCGGCGATTTTTTGGGCTGGCGCGGCGTTCTCGCTGTGCTTGGCGTTCTGGTTATCGTGGCCTCGATCGCGGTCGCCGCGGGCTTTCGCGGCGCGGCGTTGACCCGTCCGCCGAAGACCAACTTTGCCGCGCTCCGGCAGGGCTATCGCACCATCTTCTCCAACCCCAATGCGTTTTGTTACGTGGCGGTGTTCGTCGAAGGCTGCTGCGTGCTCGGGCTGTTCCCCTACATCGCAGCGTTCCTGTTCGAGCTCGGCGAGACCAGCCTGTCGATCGCCGGCCTCGTGATCGCCGGCTTTGCGGTCGGCGGCCTGTTTTACACGCTGAGTGTTTCGCGATTTCTGCCCTGGCTCGGCGTCAAGGGCATGATGATCGCCGGCGCGACGCTGGTCGGATTGAACCTCGCCGTTGTCGCGCTTGGGCCGGCTGCCAAGATCCAGCTGGTGAGCCTGCTCTTCATGGGCTGGGGCTTCTACATGATCCACGGCTGCCTGCAGGTGTTCGCCAGCGAATTGTCGGTGGAAGCCCGCGCGACCGCGCTGTCGCTCCATTCGTTCTTCTTCTTCATGGGCCAGACCGTCGGCCCGCTGGCGTACGGCTTCGGCATCCAGCACGCCGGCAAGGTGCCGACGCTGCTCGCCGCGGCGGTCGTGATGGTCGCGCTCGGGATCGTCTGTGCCAGGATACTGCGCCAGACCCGGGCGGCGGATCAGGCGGCGAGCTAGGTCGCCGAGGCGCAGTGCGCTCAGCGCGTATTGAGGGCGGCTGACAATAACCTCTCGGCGTGCCGCGCGGCGTCGGCAAAGTAAGGCCGGTTGGGCGCGTGCTGGGTGAAACAACGCTTGTAGGCGTCGTCGCCCTTTTGTCTGATGTCGCCGAGCTTGCCGTAGGCCTTGCGGTCGATTTTACCGGACTGAAGGTCGTCGGCCGCCTGCTCGGCCTTTTTGAAATAGTCGTTCCGGATGGCGAGGCAGTCCGGCGCCTGCACCGGCGGATCGATCAAGCCATAGGCGATATAGACCCTGCCATTGGCGATCGCCGAGACGAACACGTGGTCGGCGGCGTCGGGCACTTCGGATTGCGTTCGCCCGGCGAGCATGGCGTGCGCGAAGCTGGTGCCGGCAGGCTTGTCGATCGGCAGCGAATTGAAATTCACCACCGCAGCCCCACTCGATATCGCCTGGCTGTAAAAGCTCTCGTCCTTCAGCGCCGAGGCGATCTGCTGCGGCACGTTCTTGCTCTTCTTGCCCCACCAGTCCTTGTGGGCGCGCAACCAGCGTTCGAACAGCGTCTGCGTGGTGATGATGATATGCGACTTCGGCTCGACATACTTACCGTCGGCGCCGTTCTGGCCGGCCGTCTCGCCGTTCATGCCGAGCTTGGCGTCGAACCGCAGCCCGTCGAGCGTGCCAAAACCTTCGTCGCCTTTTGACAAGGTGTCGATGTTCAGCTTCGGCGGACCAAAACCGTCGCGGTCGGGCTCGCCGAGAATGACGCGCATCTGCTCGAGGAGATCGGCGCAGGCCGCTTCCTCGGCCTTGCGCGCGTCTTCGTCGCGGTTCCCGGCATCGTAGAGCGCCGAGACCTTTTGGATCGCGGCGTCGCGCGCGGCGATGTAGCGGTCTTCGGCAATCTTGGCGGGCGGGGCAGCTATGGCAACGGTGGCGGCGAGGAGGAACGGGATCGTCAGCCCGAGGACGGGGGAAAACGTATTTTGCATATATGGTGGTCTGCCATACGGGTCGTCTGGTTCAACGCAAGCGATCTGGATCGGTCGATCCCGCATTGCGGAAGACAAGTTCGGCCGTTGCCAATCTCCGATATCGTGTAAAGGTCCGGCGGCGTCGATCGACCCGGTGGGTAGGCCCGTTATGAACCGAGGACTGCCGTGAGCGAGTCGCTCCATCCTCCCGCGCCGGCGTGCAGGATTACGTCGCCGTGGGCCGGTTCAGCGACGGCGAGCAGTTGATCGACGCGCAGCAGACCGTGCGGCCGGTCGGCCTTGATCACCGAGAGCTGACTCGGTGCGGCATGCTTATCCCGGCGAATATAAGCAAAAATTTCGCCGCCCATCAGAATTTCAAAGTCGCACTTCCTGCGCGCGTAGGTCAATGTCGCGTCGCTGATAAGCACCGGATGGAGCGAGGCGAACATGAATCGATTCAAGGCGATCATGTTCGACGTTGATGGAACCATGGCGGAGACCGAGGAGTTTCATCGACACGCGTTCAACGAGGCCTTCAACCATTTCGATCTGCCATGGCATTGGGATGCCGCAACGTACGGCCGGCTGCTGCGGATCGCAGGTGGACGGGAGCGAATTCGGCATTTCTGCAAATCGCTGCCCGAAGATCGTTTCGATCTAACAGATAGTCGCATCAACGAATTGCACCGCTTCAAGACGCGCCGATATGGCGAACTGATTGATGGCGGCGCCTGTGGGCTTCGGCCGGGTGTCACCGACTTGATCCATCGAGCTCGCAAGGGGCAGTTGCGACTGGGGATTGTCACGACCACGTCGCGGGGCAATATCGACGCATTGTTGAGCCGAAATCTAGGACCGGATTGGAAGCGGAATTTCGAGGTGATCGTTTCCGGAGACGACGTGCCCAACAAGAAGCCGGAACCGGACGCCTATCAGGCGGCGATCCATGCTCTCGGTCTGCCCGCTGCGTTGTGCCTGGCCATCGAGGACTCCCGCAACGGCCTGTTGGCAGCGGCTTCGGCCGGCGCGCCGGTACTGATCACCCGCAGCTTGTATTTTCGCGACGAGGACTTCACCGGCGCAGCCAAGGTCACCGACGATCTGACCGATTTATCCGACGACTTCTGGTGTGACACAGACGCCTGATCCTTGATGGCCCTGGCGAAGTGCTGATCGGAGGGCAGGGACATCGGATGGTCTATCCCCGCCCGCGATAGGGTGCGACGCCCTGGTCGGGCACCCACAGTCCTTTGGGCAGCTTTCCGGTCTGCCAGAATACGTCGATCGGGATGCCGCCGCGCGGAGAACAGTAGCCGCCGATGCGCAGCCATTTTGGCTTGATCTCGGCTGTGATCCGCTTGCCGATCATGACCGTGCAATCCTCGTGGAAGGCGCCGTGGTTGCGAAAGCTCGCGACATAGAGTTTGAGCGATTTGGATTCCACGAGCCACTGGCCGGGCGCGTAGTCGATCACCAGATGCGCAAAATCAGGCTGGCCCGTCACCGGGCAGATCGAAGTGAATTCCGGCGCAGTGAAACGCACCAGATAATTGGTGTCGGCCTGCGGATTGGGCACGCGGTCGAGCTGCGCCTTTTCCGGGCTGTCCGGCCATTCCACGGCGCGGCCGAGCTGCAATAATTTTGGCGATGATTTTTTGGCCATCATGATCGTCCTTTGCAAGGGTTGACATGGACGCAACCGGCCGCCTTCGTCAACCGGCCGCGAGCAGGGGGCGACAACAAAGTGCGGTTCCGGAAACTGCAGAGGATTCATCGCGTTAACCCGATATATCAACGTGATAGGTTTGACGCGCGGCGTCGTCTCTCCGCAACGGGGTCCGGGGTTCTAAAAAGGCCGGACCCTGAGCGTTCACATTTGCCTGCGCGCCGTGTAAGACGCCCCCGAAACCTGACCCGCCATCTTCCAGGAAAGTTTTGGACATGACCGCCATCGTCGACATCATTGGCCGCGAAATTCTCGATAGCCGGGGCAACCCCACCGTTGAGGTGGACGTGGTGCTGGAAGACGGCTCGATCGGCCGGGCAGCGGTGCCGTCGGGGGCTTCCACCGGCGCCCATGAGGCGGTCGAACTGCGCGACGGCGAGAAGAAGCGTTACCTCGGCAAGGGCGTGGAGAAAGCAGTCGAGGCCGTCAACGGCGAGATTTTCGAGGCGCTCGCCGACCAGTCGGTCGAGGAACAAGTTCAGATCGACCAGATCATGATCGACCTCGACGGCACCCCGAACAAGAGCCGGCTCGGCGCCAACGCCATTTTGGGCGTTTCGCTGGCCTGCGCCAAGGCGGCGGCGGAATCCTTCGACATGCCGCTCTACCGTTATGTCGGCGGCACCTCGGCGCGGACGCTGCCGGTGCCGATGATGAACATCATCAACGGCGGCGTGCACGCCGACAACCCGATCGACTTCCAGGAATTCATGATCCTGCCGGTGGGAGCCGAGAGCTTCGCCGAGGCACTGCGCTGCGGCTCCGAAATCTTCCACACCCTGCGCGGCGAACTGAAAAAGGCCGGCCACAACACCAATGTCGGCGACGAGGGCGGCTTTGCGCCGAACCTGCCGTCGGCGGATGCCGCGCTCGAATTCGTGATGAGCGCCATCGGCAAGGCCGGCTACAAGGCGGGCAGCGACGTGATGCTCGGGCTCGACTGCGCGGCGACCGAGTTCTTCAAGGACGGCGCTTACGTCTATGGCGGCGAGAACAAGACCCGCTCGCGCTCCGAGCAGGCGAAATACCTCGCCGATCTCGTCTCGCGCTATCCGATCGTCACCATCGAGGACGGCATGTCGGAAGACGACATGGAGGGCTGGAAGGAACTGACCGATCTGATCGGCAAGAAGTGCCAGCTGGTCGGCGACGATCTGTTCGTCACCAACGTCACCCGCCTTGCCGACGGCATCAAGAACGGCCGCGCCAACTCGATCCTGATCAAGGTCAACCAGATCGGCACGCTGACCGAGACGCTCGCCGCGGTCGAACTCGCCCACAAATGGGGCTACACTTCCGTGATGTCGCACCGCTCCGGCGAGACGGAAGATTCCACCATCGCCGACCTCGCCGTCGCCACCAATTGCGGCCAGATCAAAA
>CADEDX010000533.1:0-2886 GCA_902826195.1 uncultured Bradyrhizobium sp.
GGACCGGCCTCGGCCACCACGATCGTCTACGCCTCGTTGGACCAACCCAACGACAAACTCGTTGCGCTGATGTTTGCGGCCGAAGCGCGGAGGCGCTGGGCGCCTGGTGCTCGTCGCGCCGTATCTCTGCTATATGCGACAGGACGCAGCGTTTATCGCAGGCGAAGCCATCAGCCAGCGGGTCGTCGGCGCGTTGCTGGCGCGATGTTTCGAACGCGTCGTCACCGTCGATGCACACCTGCATCGCACGCCCGACATCGCGTCGATATTTCCCGGCATTCAATCCGACAATCTCTCCGCGATACCAGCGATAGCCGAGACACTGCGCAGGGGCGCACTCGATCCGGCAACCGTGGTGGTGGGACCCGATTCGGAATCTTTGCCCTGGGTCAGCGACCTCGCCGGCAGACTCGGCCTGCGCCATACGGTTGCGACAAAGACCCGACACGGCGACCGCGCGGTCGCGATCGAATTTTCCGACCCCGCATGCATTGCCGGCCACCCTGCCCTGATCGCCGACGATATCGTCTCGTCCGGAGGCACGATCGTCACCTGCGCCAGGGCGCTAAGCGCGGCCGGAAGCGACGGCCATCGACGCGGTCGTGACCCACGCGCTGTTTCCGGAAGCGGCAAATCGGGAGATGATTTCGGCGGGAATCCGTTCGATCCGGTCGACACGAAGCGTGCCGCATTTCACCAATGCCATCGCACTCGATGAACTGTTCAATGACGCCTTGCAAGGCGAACTGGCGGAGCCATCCCAATGGGCGTAACCATCCGGTTCTGCGGTGCAGCGCGCACCGTTACGGGTTCATGCTATCTCTTCGAGACGGGTACCGGGCGCTTCCTGGTCGATTGCGGGCTGTTTCAGGGACAAAAAACCCTGAAAGCGCTGAACTACGGCGCTTTTCCATTTCGTCCCGCCGAGATCGACGCCGTGCTGCTCACCCATGCGCATATCGATCACAGCGGCCTGTTGCCCAAGCTGGTACGGCACGGATTCGCCGGCCGCATCCTGGCGACGCGAGGCACCATCGATCTCTGTTCCTACATGTTGCCGGATGCAGGCAGCATCCAGGAATCGGAGGTCGCAGCGCTGAACCGGCGCAACGCCGCGCGCGGGCGCGACGAGGTCACGCCGATCTATGCCCAGGCCGACGCGATCGCCGCCCTGCAATCGTTCGCGCCGGTCGATTACGAAAAATGGATCGATGTCATTCCCGGCGTTCGCGCGCGCTACTGGAATGCCGGGCATCTGCTTGGCTCGGCCTCGATCGAGATCGAATGCGCCGACCGCGGCGGGACGGAAAAGCCGCTGCGCATTCTCGCGTCAGGCGATATCGGGCCTGACGCCAAATTGCTCCAGCCGGACCCTGAGGCGCCCTCCGGCTTCGATTACGTCATTTCCGAATCGACTTATGGCGACCGCGATCGGGCTGCGACGTCGCCGGATGCGCGCCGCGACCGGCTCGCTGCCGAGGTGCGAGATGCGGCGGGCCGCAAGGGCGCGCTGATCATTCCGGCCTTCGCGGTGGAGCGCACCCAGGAGCTGATCGTCGACCTGGTCGAACTGATGGAGCGCGGCGCGATCCCGGATGCGCCGATCTTCCTCGATTCACCCTTGGCGATCCGCGCGACCGCGGTGTTCCGCAAGCACGCCGAAAGCCTCGATCCCGAGGTGGATGTCAGCCGGCTGCTGAACTCCCCGCGGTTGCGGTTCACCGAGACGGTCGAAGAAAGCAAGCGGATCGCCAGGCTGACCGGCTTTCACATCATCATCGCCGCCAGCGGCATGTGCGATGCCGGACGCATCCGGCACCATCTCCGGAATTGGCTGTGGAACAACAGGGCTACCGTCCTGCTGGTCGGTTTCCAGGCACAGGGCACGCTGGGCCGGTTTCTCGTCGATGGCGCCAAGGCCGTTCGTATCCAGGGCAATGAGATCAAGGTGGCGGCGACGATCCGCAGCATCGACGATTATTCCGGGCATGCCGACGGGTCCGAACTGGCGCGATGGATCGCCGCGCGCCGCCCCATTCAGCGCGGGCTGTTTCTGGTGCACGGCGAGGAACCCGCGATTGCCGGCCTCGCCGAACGCGTCTCCGAACGGATCATTCCGGCGGCGCGGGTGTTTCAACCGCTGCTCGACGACGTCTACGAGTTGTCGGCCGACGTGCCGGCGCCGCACGATGCCGGCCGCCGGCGACGGCTGGCGCCGGAGGCGGTAGTTGCGCTGGACTGGCACAACGACATGTCGAAGCTGGTGCTCGACATCAACGACCGCATCGAGGCTGCCGCCGACGATCGCGTGCGCGGTGTCATCATCCGGCGGCTGCGCCGGGCGCTCGAGGAATAGAATTACGAAACAGCAGCCTACAGCGTCAGCTTGACGTTGCAGATGTCGTGTTCCTCCGGGTCCGATTTCACATCGAAGCCGAGGCTACGGCACATCGCCAGCATCACGGTGTTATCGGCCAGTACGTCGCCTGAAATGGCTTTCAGCCCTTCGGACTTGGCATATTCGATGATCATCTGCATCAAGGCCCAGCCGAGCCCCCTGCCCTTGAGGTCCGAACGCAGCAGGATGGCATATTCGCCACTCTCGTAGATCGAATCGGAATGGATCCTGACCACCCCGACCAGTTCGTTGCTCGCTTCGTCGAACGCGACAAAGGCCATCGCCCGGGCATAGTCGAGTTGCGTCAAGCGGGCGATGAACTCGTGTGAGAATTCCTTCATCGGAGCGAAGAACCGCAGCCGCAGGTCCTGCAAGGTGACATGCAGCAACATCTCATGGATCAGCGGCTCATCCTCGGGTCGGATCGGGCGAACGAACACCCGCCAACCGTCCTTGACCTCGATGTGGCGCTGCCATTGCGAGGGATA
>CADEDX010000533.1:2896-4916 GCA_902826195.1 uncultured Bradyrhizobium sp.
GGCCGTCGACCGCGAGCACCACGGCCTCGTCCGCCAGCAGCGGATTGATATCAAGCTCGCGGATTTCGGGAATGTCGGCCGCCATCTGCGCCAGTTTCACCAGAACCATCGCGACGGCATCCTTCTTCACCGCCGGCACGTCGCGATAGGCTTGCAGCAGCCGCGAGACGCGCGTGCGCTCGATCAGGCTGCGCGCCAGTTGCAGGTCCAGCGGCGGAAGCGCCAGCGCCTTGTCGTTGATGATCTCGACCGCCGTCCCGCCACGCCCGAACACGACGACGGTCCCGAACGTCGGGTCGTCGGCAAGGCCGAGAATGAGTTCGCGCGATTTTGCGCGGACCGACATCGCCTGCACCATCACGCCCGATATCCGCGCCTCCGGCCGCAGCGATTTTGCCCGCGCGAGAATTTCGGCGGTCGCCTGACGCACGGCATCGGCATTGGTGAGGTTGAGCACGACCCCGCCGACATCGGATTTGTGCACGATATCGCGCGACATGATCTTCAGCACGACGGTATTGCCCTGCGCGAAGATGGCATTGGCATGGGCGACCGCCTCGTCAGCGTCGGCGGCGGCAAAGGTCGGCACGACGGCGATATCATAGGCGTCGAACAGCCGCTTGACCTCGATGGGATCGAGCCAGGAACGTCCGTCCGCAAGCGCCGCAGCAATGATTCGACGGGCTGCATCGACATCGGGCGCGAACTCGCTCGGCATCGCGGGCGGAACCTGCGCCAGTGCCGCGACCACCTCGCGATGTCGAACCAGATGCATGAAGCCGAGGACGGCATCGCCCCCGGTCTGATAGTTCGGAATTCCGGCGCCGCTCAGCATGTCGCTGATCGACTGATCCGCCCCGACCCACACTGCGAGCACGGGCTTCGGCGACATGCGATGTTCAGCGCGATACTTTCCGACCACGCCGATGACGGCCGTTGCAATGTGGTCGGCCCGCGCGAGCGCCGTCTGAACATTCATCACAAGCACGGCATCGTTGCCGGGGTCGGCCAAGAGCACTTCGAGCGCCGCAGCATAGCGTGCGACATCGGCGTCGCCGATGATATCGACGGGGTTCGCTTTCGACCATGTCGGCGGCAGCAGCGTATCCAGATTCTTGCGGGTCGCGGGCGAGAGTTCGGCGGGAATGCCGCCCAGTTCGACCAGCCGGTCGATGGCGAGCACGCCGATGCCGCCGCCATTGGTCAGGATCGCAAGCCGCTTGCCGGAGAGCGACTTGACCCGCCCGAGCGTCTCGGCGCAGTCGAACAGTTCGCGCAAATCCGACACCCGCAAGATGCCGGCGCGCTGGAAGGCGGCGTCATAGACCTCATCGGACCCGGCCAGCGCCCCGGTATGGGTTGCGGCCGCCCGCGCGCCCTGCGCCATCCGGCCCGACTTGACGACGACCACCGGCTTGATCCTGGCTGCGGCGCGCGCCGCCGACATGAACTTGCGCGCATCCTTGATTGCCTCGATGTAGAGCAGGATGGCCTGGGTCTTTTCGTCGAGCGCGAAGTAATCGAGCAGGTCGGCGATATCGACGTCGAGCTGGTCGCCGATCGAGACGATACCGGAAAAGCCGACGGCGCGCTGGGCCGCCCAATCGACCATGCCGGCGGCAATGGCGCCGGACTGCGAGATCAGCGCCAGGTTTCCAGCCGCCGGCATATGCGCGGAAAAGCTCGCATTGAGGCTGACGCCCGGCATCATGATGCCGAGGCAATTCGGGCCGATCAGCCGCATGCCGTATTTATGCGCGGCCCGCTCCGCGGCGTCCGCCAGCGAATCGGGACCGTGGCCGAGCCCGGCACTCACGATGACGGCGCCCGCCGCG
This sequence comes from uncultured Bradyrhizobium sp., assembly GCA_902826195.1. Taxonomy (GTDB): domain Bacteria; phylum Pseudomonadota; class Alphaproteobacteria; order Rhizobiales; family Xanthobacteraceae; genus Bradyrhizobium. Next base: position 4,732 of record CADEDX010000533.1, read on the forward strand.
CCACGGCGACCCGCCTCGTCGATCAAGTCCGGGATGGTGCGGGCCGGCGCGGTGAGGACGACGAGTTCCGGCGCAAATGCCAGTTTTGCGATGCTGTCGGCCGTCGCGATACCGCCGATCTCGTGATAGCGCGGAGTGACCAGGCCGAATAGACCCTTGAACTCAGCTTTACGAAGGCTGTCTAG
>CADEDX010000534.1 GCA_902826195.1 uncultured Bradyrhizobium sp.
GGCATGGACATTGCTTGAAAGAGGGGGATGGCGGGAGCGTTTTCCCTGCCGGCCCTCGCAGATGTTCTCACGAAGCTGAAAAGGCGTTCATGTCCAAATTGAGAGTTTTCATTCCCGCGATGTTTTCACTCGCGCTCGCCACGGCGCCGGCAGTTACGCCGGCCCATGCCGGCGGCAATCTTGTCGCGGTGCTGGAAGCGGAGATCGCCACGCTCGATCCGCATTTCACGCCGGCCTATATCTCGCGAACCTTCGGGTTCATGGTGTTCGACACCCTGTTCGCGAAAGACTCCAAGGGCGAGATCCAGCCGCAGATGGTGCAGGACTGGAAGGTCTCGCCGGATGGCTTGGTCTACACGTTCACGCTGCGCGACGGCCTCAAATGGCATGACGGCCAGCCGGTCACAGCAGCGGATTGCGTCGCATCGCTGCGGCGCTGGGGCCAACGCAACGCGCTCGGCCGGCGCATTTTCGCCGTCACGGCTTCGCTCGAACCCAGTGACGCCAAGACGTTCGTGCTGACGCTGAAGGAGCCTTCGGGGCTGGTGATCGACGCGCTCGGCAATCCCGTCAGCCCCGGCGCCTTCATGATGCCGGAGCGTGTGGCCAAGACGCCCGTCGATCAACGCATCACCGAAATCATCGGCTCCGGACCGTTCGTCTACCGCAAGGACGATCATCGCACCGGCGATCGCATGATCCTGAGGAAATTCGCCGATTATGTGCCGCGTTCCGAACCCGCCGACTTCCTGGCCGGCGGCAAGCGCGTCAACATCGACACGCTGGAAATTCGCGTCATTCCGGATGGTTCGACGGCTGCATCCGCGCTGCAGGCCGGCGAAGTGGATTACATGCAGTATGCGCCGTTCGATCTGCTGCCGGTCCTGGAAAAGAACGCAAAGGTCAAGGTCGTCAACTTCACCGGCGGCAACATGTTTGCCGGCGCCTACCGCCTCAACGCCGCGCAAAAACCGTTCGACGACCCGGCGATCCGGCGCGTGCTGTGGAAGCTGGTCGACCAGCGCGAGGTGATGGACGGGCTGGGCCTGGATGCCAAATACGCCACGCCCTGCGCCACGTTCTTCACCTGCGGCACCACCTATGACAGCAAGGCCGGGACCGAGGCCGCAGCCAACCCGTCCGTCGAGGCGGCGCGCGTGGCGCTCAAGGCGACGAAATATGCCGGCGAGCCTGTGATCGTGATGCAGGCCAGCGACCTCGAGGCGCCGCGCGTTTCGGCGCAGGTTCTTGCCGAGAAGTTGAAGCAGGCCGGCTTTACTGTCGATCTGCAGGTGATGGACTGGGCTTCCGTGCTGGCCCGCCGCGTCAAGAAGGAAGGCTGGAGCGTCTACGGCGTTCACGCCGGCGGCTACGATCTGGCGTCGCCGCTCACGAACGTCATGGTGGCGTTCAACTGCGTCGACTTCACGGGCTGGCAATGCGACCCGCGCATCACGCCGCTGCTGGATGCTTTTGCCAAGGCACCCGCCGAGGAGGACCGCAAGAAGATCGCGGCCGAGATCCAGACCGTCATGTACGACCAGGCGCCGGGCATTCCGTGGGGGCAGTTCGCCCAGCCGGCGGCCCATCGCGCCAGTCTGCGCGGTCTGATAGCATCCGCGATACCGATTTTCTGGAACGTCGAGAAGTAGCGCCGGGAAACAACACCATGTATGATGTCATTGTCGTCGGCGGCGGCTCTGCCGGCGCCGCGATTGCCGCCAGGCTTTCCGAGGACTCTACGCGGCGCGTGCTGCTGCTGGAAGCGGGCCTCGACTGGCGCGCCGACGAGGCGCCGTGGGAAGTCCGGATCCCGAACCCGATACCGATCATCCACCAGCGCGAATATCAGGAGAAGTGGCAGTGGCCGAACCTGCTGACGCGCCGCGTGGCAGGGCAGGAGGCCCGGTTCTATTGGCGCGGCAAGGGTCTTGGCGGCAGTTCGATGATGAACGGCCAGATCGCGATCCGCGGCGTCGCGGACGCGTTCGACGAATGGGCGGCCGCCGGCTGCACCGGCTGGTCGGCAAAGGAAGTGATGCCGCTGTTCTCGGTCATCGAGGATGATTTCGAGTTCGGCGATCGCGCAGGCCATGGCCGTGGCGGACCGTTGCCGGTCTATCGGGCGCCGCCGGAGAAATGGGGGCCGGTCGATCGCGGGCTGCGCGACGCTGCGCTGGCATCGGGCTATCCGTGGTGTGCCGACCTCAACGGGCCGGATGGCGAGGGCGTCGCCTGCTATCCGATCAACAGCCGAGATAGCCGCCGCATCACCACCAATGAAGCCTATCTGGAGCCGGCGCGCGGCCGTGCCAACCTAGAGATCCGGGGGCGTGCGCTGGTCGATCGCGTCCTGACGAAGGACGGCCGGGCCACCGGCGTACTGGTTCATTTCGAAGGGCAGGGCAGTTCGGAAATCAGAGCGCGCGAGATCGTGCTCTGTGCCGGCGCGATCCATAGCCCGGCGATATTGCTGCGTTCCGGCGTCGGCCCCGCCGAAGAACTGAAGGCTGCGGGCATCGCGGTCGAACGCGATTTGCCGGTCGGCAAGCACTTCTTCGACCATCCGCTGTTTCGCGCCACCATCAAGTTGCGCGAAAAATTGCAGCCGACCGACCCGGATACAAGGCATACCAATTGCTGCGTGACCTTTTCGTCGGGCCTGGCGGATGGCGGCAAGCGCGACATGATCCTGATCGCCTTCAACCACCGCGGCGTCGGTAACCCCGGCGCCATCGGGGCGGGGCTGTTCAACGCCTACTCGCGCGGTCATCTAAAGCTGGCCTCGACCGACGCTTCGATCGACCCGATCGTCGAAGAAAACATGCTGGCCGACGACCGCGACCTGTTGCGCATGGTCGATGCGGTGAAGCGGCTTGCCGTGATCACCAGCCAGCCGGCGCTGGTGGACATCAGCGAATGGATTCGCCTGACTGACACCGACCTGACGCTGCAGCAGGCGGCGGCGCTGCCAAATGGCGAGCTCGAAGCGCTGCTTCGCCGTGACACCGGCGACATTCAGCACGCCGCCGGCTCCTGCCGCATGGCCGGCTTCAACGACACCAATGGCGTAGTCAACCCTGATGGCACCGTGAAGGGCATCGCCGCCCTGCGCGTGGCGGACGCTTCGATCATGCCGTCGGATTGCCGCGCCAACACCCATTTCACCACGGTGGTGATCGGGGAGGCCATCGCGCGGATGATGATGCGTAAGGCCAATCTGCCCGCGAATGCTGAAATGGCGTGGTGAACAGAAGCAGCGCGAAAATGTGATGGGTTGAAAGGGGTTTTTCGCGGGGGCCGCGGCCAATGGGGGGCTGACCACGGGCCCCGCTGGCATACCGCTTGCAAGCTCCAAGGCATCAAGTCTCCAGCCAATCGATTTGGCCGGAACAGCCATGACAGCTCAGGACGGGGAAATCTCCATGGATCGCAGGACAGTGTTGAAGGGATTGGCCGGGGTGGGCACCTTGGCGGCGACGGGCGGCCTTTCGATGCCGGCGCTTTCCCAGGGCGCTGCGGCGCGCACTCTGAAATTCGTGCCGCAGGCCAATCTTGCGAATTTCGATCCGATCTGGGGGACGCAATACGTCGTGCGCAACGCGGCGGCGCTGGTGTGGGATACGCTTTATGGCCTTGACGCCACATTGCAGCCGCAACGCCAGATGGTCGAGTCGGAGGAAGTATCCGATGACGGTCTGGTCTGGACCTTCAAACTCAGGTCCGGGCTGAAGTTTCATGACGGTGCGCCCGTGCTGGCCAAGGACGTGGTGGCGAGCCTCACACGCTGGTCGGTGCGCGATCCGATGGGCCAGATGATCAAGGTGATCCAGAACGAACTGACCGCCGTCGACGACAAAACCTTCAAATGGGCGCTGAAGGCGCCTTATCCCAAGATGCTGCTGGCGTTGGGCAAGAACAGCACGCCCTGCGCCTTTATCATGCCGGAGCGCATTGCGCAGACCGATCCCTTCAAGCAGATCCCCGAATATATCGGCTCGGGCCCGATGAAATTCGCCAAGGGCGAGTGGGTGCCCGGCGCCAAGGCGGTGTTCGAGAAGTTTGCCGACTACGCGCCGCGGCAGGAAAAATCGTCATGGCTCGCCGGCGGCAAGCAGATGCTGGTCGACCGCATCGAGTGGGTGGTCATCCCCGATCCTGCGACGGCCGCCGCCGCTCTGCAGAATGGCGAGGTCGACTGGTGGGAGAGCCCGATCACCGACCTGGTGCCGTCGCTGAAGAAAAACAAGAACATCGAGGTCGACATCGCCGATCCGCTCGGCAACATCGGTTCGTTCCGGATGAACCATCTGCATCCGCCGTTCAACGATGTAAAGGTGCGGCGCGCCGTGCTCGCCGCGCTGAACCAGGAAGACTACATGCGCGCGCTGGTTGGCGACGATACCGCGCTCTGGAAAACGCTGCCGGGCTTCTTCACGCCAGGCACGCCGCTCTACACCGAAGAGGGCGGCGAGATTCTCAAAGGCAAGCGCGATCTGGCGGTGGCCAAGAAGCTGCTGGCCGAGAGCGGCTATTCGGGCCAGCCGGTGACTTGCGTGGTGGCGCAGGACCAGCCGATCACCAAGGCGCAGGGCGATGTCACCGCCGACCTGTTGAAGCAGATCGGCATGAATGTCGATTTCGTCGCGACCGACTGGGGTACGGTCGGTTCGCGCCGCGCCCAGAAGACGCCGCCCGGGCAGGGCGGCTGGGGCATGTTCCACACTTGGCACGCCGGCGCGGACTGCATCAATCCTGCCGCCTACAACGCCATTCGCGCCAATGGCGACAAGGCGTGGTTCGGCTGGCCCACCAGCGAGACCGTGGAAAAGGAAGTGCTGGCTTGGTTCGAGGCCAAGAACCTCGAAGAGGAGAAGACCGCCGTCAAACGCCTCAACAAGGCGG
>CADEDX010000535.1 GCA_902826195.1 uncultured Bradyrhizobium sp.
CCGGCTTCGCCGCGGCGGGAGGCTGCGATTCAGGCCGAGGACAGCTTGAGCCCGACGATCCCCGCCACGATCAGGCCGACGCTGACCAGACGCGCGGCATCGGCAGGTTCGGCGAAGAGCACGATCCCGAGGATCACGGTGCCGACCGCACCCACGCCGACCCACACCGCATAGGCGGTCCCGACCGGCAGCGATTTCATCGCGATGCCCAGCAGCGCGAGGCTGAGCACCATGGCGATGGCGGTGAACACGGTGGGCCACAGCCGCGTGAAGCCCTCGGTGTATTTGAGCCCGATCGCCCAGCCGACCTCGAGCAGCCCCGCGATCACGAGCAGCAACCAAGCCATGTCTTTCTCCATGTTCGCGCTTGCGCCGCCCTGTACGCGGCGCCGGACCCGCGCGATCATCGTGCCACACCTCGGCGTCACGAGGATCGGTACTCCCAGCATATGGAGCAGCAGCGCGTGATCCGCACCGAGATCGCGAAGTGGGCCAAGGTGGTGAAATTTTCTGGGGCAAAGCCAGGATGACCGAGGGATACCAACCTTAGTGGGCTCGTAACTAAGCTTACAGTGAGGACATATTTCGATTATTCTGTGTTCGGGCGAGTGCTAAGTTCGTATTGAAGAAAAATGCACGCTCTACCAGTTCGCAAGTTCATCGGACGTGCCGCGCGTGCAATCTGATCGCAGTGGCGCTGAATTAATCAGAAGAGGATTACCCGGCAGCTTAAACGTGGACGCAAAGGATCTTGGGCATGCTCACCGGACAGGTCAGTCAGACGGCTCAAGGCGCGGCAGTATATCGCGCGGCACATCAAATTCTAGAAGGCGGGTCGATCTTCAAGGATTCATTTGCTTTAAGAATTTTGGATGATCGGACATTAGCCTCCCTCAAAGAGATTGCGGCCGACGAGTCGCTTCGGCCCTGGCGTTTATTCATCGCTGCCCGGAGTCGATTTTCCGAGGAAACGATGGCAGGTTGCATCGCGGGCGGCGTAAGGCAGGTGGTCGTGCTAGGCGCTGGTCTTGACACATTCTCCTTGCGAAATCCATTTGCCGATCTCGGCGTGCAAGTATTCGAGGTCGATTACGCTGCGACACAATCATGGAAACGCGAGAGGATAAAAGGTGCCGGTCTTGTCGAGCCGCAGTCGCTTATCTTTGCGCCCACGGACTTCGAGACGGAAAGCCTTTCGGAAAGCCTGTCCCGAGTGGGATTTAAACTAAATCAGCCAGCGTTCTTCCAGTGGCTTGGCGTCGTACCGTATCTGACAAATGCAGCGGTTTCATCCACGCTAAAGTTCATCTCTGAGATACCGCAGGCTGTTGTCGTCTTTGATTATGCCGAGCCCTTTCAGAATTATCCCGCCGAACGGCGCGCTAATGTCATAACGGTCGCCGAACGCGCGGCGGCTCGAGGTGAGCCTTGGCTGAGTCTTTTCGATCCACCCAAGCTGCGTGTACTGCTGCGCTGCGAGGGCTTCGAAACAATTGAAGATCTGGGCCTCCTAGAAATAACCGAGCGCCTCTACGGCGACCTGCAGCGCAACATCACGGTTGGACCCGGTCCCCACATCGTTCGAGCATCAGTAGCGCGCTAAGGCCAATCACTGAGGCTAGCCCGCCCACATTCCGGCCAATTTTCGAAAAAGCCTTGCAGCAGCTTCGTTGAGTATCTCGCGGTCACGGCCAATTTTCCGCATCAACTCGCGAGCCTGTTCTTCCGAGATGTCGTGCTTTCGGGCGAAGGAGCCAACAGTATAGGGCTCGTTCAATTGACGCCGTCGAATGGCAATCCGTTTCATCCGCTTCGCCATGCCCGGAGACTTTCGGTCACAGTGCCGCGTTCCAGCTTATATCGGACAAGATCGGCCCACAATTGAGCGTCGGTGGCCTTTACTTGATTGGCACAGGCATCCTAACCGCTATTCGGCCCGCCTCGATAATGCGGTAAAGGTCACCAGTATTCAGATCTGGCCTCCGCTCAATCCAGCCTGCGTGTAAGAGGTTGCCGAGCAATTTGTCACCCAAGGGTATCAGCTCGAGGATCGGCGCCGATTTGGCCTGCATCTGGAATGCTGACGGTAGGTTGGATATGGCCTCATCATTCCTGAACCTTGGGCTGGTGGTCCGAGGTGGCACCGACCGTGCTCGCAATTTCCGGGAACGCCATTCCCGACTATCCGGGGTAGGCCGGACGTCATCGGCGGAAGTTGAAACCGACGCGATTGACCCCAATGCGGAAGTCGGACCTCCACCATAAACTCGCGCGGGACCTTTGTGCCTGGTCCGACCGAAATGAGAGTGTGGCTCGAGACCATCTATCGGTGCGCGCAACGCGGGCCACCGGAAAGGTGGCCCGCCTCGGTGAAACCGCGGACAATATGTTACTAGAGGGATCAAGTTCACGGTACCTCTGAGTTGATCATGGCTTCATCGCACCTTGCGCACTGGTGTAGACTGCATAGAGCGAGGACGAGCCGCAGATATAAAGCCTGTTGCGCTGCTGGCCGCCGAAGCACAGATTGGCGACGGTTTCCGGGATGTGGATCTTGCCGAGCAGGTCGCCTTCGGGCGTGTAGCAGCGCACGCCATCCTCGTTGGGATCGCCCCAGCCCACGGAGCACCAGAGCCGCCCGGCGGTGTCGCAGCGCAACCCGTCGGTGATGCTGGGCTTTGGAATATCGGCAAAGACCTTGCTGTTTGAAAGTTTGCCGGCTGCGAGATCGACGTCGAACACGCGGATATGCGACGGGTTGTCAGGTCCGTCGGTGAATCCGGTGTCGCAGATATAGAGCTTCTTCTCGTCAGGCGAGAAGCAAAGCCCGTTCGGCTCCACGAAGTCGTCGACCACCACCTTGATGTCGCCGGATTTCGGATCGACACGGTAGACGTTCTTTTTGTCCTGCTCGGCATCGGCTTTGATGCCCTCGTAAAAGCCGCCGATGCCGTAGGCCGGATCACAAAACCAGATCGAACCGTCGGCGGCGACGACGGCGTCGTTCGGCGAGTTCAGTTTCTTGCCGTTGTACTTGTCGGCGATGATGGTGATCGAACCGTCGAGTTCGGTTCGGGTAACGCGGCGGCCGGAGTGCTCGCAGGTGATCAGCCGTCCCTCGCGATCGATGGTGTTGCCGTTCGAGTTCATCGACGGCTGGCGATAGACGCTGACATGGCCATCATCTTCGGAGAAGCGCATGATGCGATTGTTGGGAATGTCCGAGAACAGCACGTAGCGCCCGGCGGCAAAGTAGACCGGACCTTCGGCCCAGCGAAACCCGGTCGCAACGCGCTCAACCGCCATGGTACCGGCGAAAGCCGGAAATCCCGTCGGCCCGAACGAGACCTTCGGCTTCTTCATCGACTCCAGGCGTGCATCCGGATAGCGGGCGCCCGGAAGCGGGCCGAGCGGCAGAGGTGGGATGGCGGTTGTCGGCGCTCCGGTCTGGCCGAGCGGCGCGACGGAAGCGGCGGATGCCGCTTTTATGCTCACGGCCGCGGCAGCCGCCGTTGTCGCCAAAAATGCGCGTCTGTTCATTTGTTACCTCCCTAAAGATGTCCTTCCGAACTCCCACCGTCTTGCATTCAAACTCGGGGGGCTCGGATATTGGAAACGGTAGCACGAACAGAACTCGCTGAAGAGCCCTCCCGCTGGCTACGTGCCGACGATAGCTAGGCCGCCTTGATTAGCCCGACGAACAGCAGGTCCAGAGCGCGCGGCATGTCCGATTGCGCGGCGGCTTTCAGTGCACGCTGGTGAGAAGAACGACGTCCACAAAATTCCGAATTGGCAACCGACGTCGAGGCGGAATGCGGCCTCGGATGCTCGTCGATCGGGTGATGCTCCGCACGACGCATTTGCAGAGCGCGATCGCTTGCGCTTCCGCGCCGCCATCGCCGAAGTGATCGAGCGTCAGCTCAAGGTTGCTAAGGCTGACCCGGCGCACCACAAAAAAACAACAATCCCGTTCGCTTAATGACGTGCGCATCGGGGGACATGTCATGGTGCACCGCACCGACATCGCTGGGGGCAGCATAGGGCAGGCTCGCTCCCGCAATGGCATGCGCCGCGGTGTATCGAATGGCGCCCCTCCTCGACAACAATCCTTAGCTCGCACCTCCGCACATCATTACGGCAGTTTCCGCGGAAGAATCGGTCCCCCCAGAGCCCTTCACCGCATGAGGTACTGACACACAACCACTGCAAGGGGCGCGAAAATAATTCGGCCCAATAACAAAATCAGCACAGGGAGGATACAGATGGCTTTTTACGCGCGATATCTCGGCGGCTGCGCCGCGCTTGCCGTGGTTGCCTTGTTCACTACCTCGCCGACGCACGCCCAGGACGCGGCGGCGCTGAACGCCGAGGCGACCCAAAATGACTGGCCGACATATCACGGCACCTACAAGTCCTACCATTATAGCGGCCTCGACCAGATCAATACCGGCAACGTCAAGAATCTCGAAGTCGCCTGGATGCACTTTCCGGAGCGCGCCACCCGCGGCATTCAGTCGACGCCGCTGGCTGTTGACGGCGTGCTGTACTATTCGGGCTCCTATAGCCGCGTCTACGCGCTGGACGGAGCGACCGGCAGGACGATCTGGGCCTTTGCGCCGGAGCTCGACGAGGAGCTTGTCGCCAAGCAGACGCACTCACCCTACAACCGCGGCATCGCCATCGGACACGGCAATCTCTATGTCGGCACGGTTGATGGGCGCCTGATCGCGCTCGACCTGAAGAGCGGCAAGCCGGTGTGGGACACGAAGCTGCTGGATTCCAAGAAGGTAACGGTCGGCTTCACCGGCGCGCCGCTGGTGGTGAAGGACAAGGTGATCATTGGCGCCCAGGGTGGCGAATGGACCGGTCGCGGCCCGATTTTCGGCGTCGACG
>CADEDX010000536.1 GCA_902826195.1 uncultured Bradyrhizobium sp.
AGCCTTGACTCTCAAATCCCCATATGAGGATGGGTAGAGCGCAGCGAAACCCATCAATCGCGTCCGCGGCACGATGATGGGTTTCGCTGCGCTCTACCCATCCTACCAAGTGATTCAGTTCACTTCGACCCGTTTCAGCGGCTTCGGTGCAGCCGCCTTCGAAATCGAGCCGGTCGTCAGTTCGCCGTTGCGCCGCGTCTCGGGAGTCGGTGCGTTGGTCGCGATCATCTCGGCGCTGACCGGGGCCACCTTCATTTCGCCGAGCCGAGCGCGGACATCTGCAGTGAGGCCGGGATAGGAGGCGACGGGGGTGAACTCCGCGGTCTGGTCAGTCCCTAAGCGAACGCCGGTATAGGCCACCAGCCCGTCGGTGGTGGCGACGACGTCGCCGGAGCGCAGCGAAGTATCGAGCGTGAGGTCGACTGGCGCCAGCCCGGACGGGTTTCGGCCGTTGCAGGTGCAGTCGGCGCCCAGCGCCTTACGGTAGGCGTAGGCGTTTTCGCTGTCGGCATAGCGCTCGCCAGTGCCGGCGGTCGCGCTGTCGATGTTGCTGCCGTAAAACACCTTGGTGATGCTCGCCGGGCAGAACGCCTGGCAGGTCTGAACCGGCGAGGCGTTGCCGCGCATGGTCAGCGGAAAATATTTGCCGTCGCAGCTGCGCACGCAGAAGGCAGGTCCGGAGCCCGCGACGCGCACTGCGGGCGCCGGATGGGCGGGCTGATTGACGCCGAACGGATCGAAGGAGGTTGCCTGCGCCCGCGCCTGTCGCGCCGGCTTCTGATTCTGGACACCGCCGAACAGGAAGTCGAACAGGCCCTCGGCCGAAACGCTGCCGGGCACGAGCACCAGCGCGCCTGCCAAGGTCGCGGCGGCCACCAGTGTCGTGCAACGCCGCCCGCGCGAAAAAGCCAACCCGGTACGCACCCACTCCACCCCAAGAAGCGCTGAAGCGAGATGGCTTCAGGTCAGGGTAACCTTAACAAGGCGATGGTAAATGAGTGGTGTTCAGGGCGGGGCGAGGCGGAAAGAAATGCGGGCAGCTCACGCCTTTAGAAATTCACTTGCCTTGTAGAGCGAACGAAACTCCAGCCCGGCTGCTGCGAACGCTTCGGTCGCACCTTCCTCGCGGTCGACCATGGTCAGCACCAGCACGATCTCGCCGCCGGCCTCGCGCACCGCCTCGGCCGCCTTCAGCGCCGAGCTGCCGGTCGTGGTGACGTCCTCGACGATGACGATGCGCTTGCCCTTCAGGGTCTCGCCCTTGGCGAGGCCCTCCACCGCGAGGCGGGCGCCATGCTCCTTCGGCTTCTTGCGCACGAAGAACGCCGCGATCGGATGGCCCTTCAGCCAGGACAATTGTGCAATCGCGCCTGCCAGTGGGACGGCGCCCATTTCCAGCCCGCCGACGAAATCGAGGCTGTCGTCCCGCAGCGCCTCGTAGGTCAGCTCGGCCAGCAGCGCCGCGCCTTCGGGGTCGAGCATGGTCGGCTTGAGGTTGAAGTAGAAGTCGCTCTTGCGGCCCGATGCCAGCGTGATCTCGCCACGCCCGAACGAACGCTTGCGGATGATCTCGGCGAGGCGGGCGCGGGAGGCGGATTTGGACAAGGTGCGTTTCCCAAGGGGTTTCAGGCGGGGCGCAATCTATCGGCGCCGGCGTGCACATGCCAGCGTTGATCGCACGCCGTCAACAGCGCGGGGGGCTGCTTTCGCAGGGGCGCCCCGTGAAAGCGCGGGTTGTAAGGCCCGGAGGTTCCGGGGTACGGAAACCCAAAGCCTTAGTGGGGAACGCCGATGACCATCGAACTGCACACCTGGAACACGCCGAACGGCCGCAAGATCTCGGTCGCGCTGGAGGAAATGGGGCTGCCCTACAAGGCGATACCGGTGAACATCACCAAGGGCGAGCAGATGGCGCCCGCCTTCCTAAAAATCAGCCCGAACAACAAGATCCCCGCGATCGTCGATCCGGACGGCCCCGGCGGCAAGCCGGTCAGCATTTTCGAATCCGGGGCGATCCTGCTCTATCTCGGTGAGAAGACCGGAACGTTCCTGCCGACATCGCTGGCCGAGCGCATCCCGGGCTATGAATGGCTGATGTGGCAGATGGGCGGCTTTGGCCCGATGCCGGGCCAGGTGCACCATTTCATCGCGATGGAGAACGAAGCCGACCGCGCCTACGGCCTGAAGCGCTACATGGCCGAAACGCGGCGGCTCTACGGCGTGCTCGACAAGCGTTTGGCCGACCACGAATTCGTCGCCGGTGCATTATCAGTCGCAGACTTCGCCATCCTCGGCTGGGCCTGGCGCCATCCGCGCCACAAGGTGGAACTGAAGGATTTTCCGAACGTCGAGCGATGGTACAACGCCCTGATGGCACGCCCGGCGACCAAGCGTGGCATGGAAGCCAAGCTGGATTGATCTTTGTTTCCTTCTCCCCTTGTGGGAGAAGGTGGATCGACGACCGAAGCGGCGGCGAGCCGGATGAGGGGTCTGTCTCCGCGAGTCTCGCTCGTTGAGAGAACCCCTCATCCGGCGCTTCGCGCCACCTTCTCCCACAAGGGGAGAAGGAAGATCACCCCCGCTTCGCCTCGATCGCCATTCTCACCGCAAGCCCGGTCCCCATCAGCCAGCGCTGCAGCAACAGCCATGTCGGCCGCGTGCCGAGAAAGCGCGCGATCGAGCCGGCCGTCAGCGCGATCGCCGCGTTGACGCTGACACTGATCACCGTCTGGATCGAACCCAGCACCAGCGATTGCGTCAGCACGCTGCCGGCATCAGGATCGATGAACTGCGGCAGCAGCGCCAGATACAGCATCGCGATCTTCGGATTGAGCAGATTGGTGACGAACCCCATCGCAAACAATTTGCGGGGGCCGTCGACCTGCAGCTTCCTCACCTGAAACGGCGAACGGCCGTTCGGCTTCAGCGCCTGCCATGCCAGCCACAACAGATAGGCGGCGCCGGCGAACCGCAGCGCGTCATAGGCATAGGGCACCGCGAACAGCAGGGCCGTGATGCCGAACGCCGCGCACAGCATGTAAAACACAAAACCCAGCGCGACGCCGCCGAGTGACACGATCCCGGCCGCCGGCCCCTGCGTCAGCGAGCGCGAGATCAGATAGATCATGTTCGGCCCCGGCGCGCAGCACCATGCCGAGCGAAATCAGGGCGAAACCCAGCAGCGTTGATGTGTGGGGCATGGGAGACTCGCGGGAGGGATGCGCATTTTCTGACGCGCGACAGGCCGCGATGTCAGTTCGTATATTGCTCCGAGGACATTTCTGTCGATGACGGAAGCGCGGCCTATCGACATTTGCGTTCGTCATCGCCCGGCCTGGTGCGCAACTGGGACCGGGCGACCCAGTACGCCGCGGCCTATCCGATGACGTGAGGTCGCGAGGCAGTGTGCAACTGCGCCCCACACTTCTCGCTCTGGAATACTGGGCGGATTCAATCGGTCCTCGCAACACTCAAGCAAAAGAGGTTGCGATGAAGAGATACAGGCGGCGTTCGGATCGGTGTGTGCGAGCAGCTTTGAGATCGCCAGGCCGCCCCCCCGAGGCACAGCGAGAGAATTGTAGACAGTTCTGGATCGCGATTGCCTCGGGGCGCTCGAGCGAGGATGCTGCGGTTGACGCCAGGGTGTCGCCGGCGGTCGGAGTACGCTGGTTCCGGAGGGCGGGCGGCGTGCCACCAACACATTTCTCGCAGTCGTCAAAACCTCCATCAGAGCGCTACCTTTCGTTCGCCGAGCGTGAGGAGATCGCCATCTTGCGCGCGCAGGGTCAGGGAGTGCGAGCCATCGCTCGTCAGCTTGATCGCCCTCCATGCACGATCTCTCGTGAGCTCCGGCGCAATGCGGCGACCCGCAGCGGCGCTCTAGATTATCGAGCGACAACGGCCCAATGGCATGCCGACCGGTCTGCTCGACGGCCAAAGCCGGCCAAATTGGCGGTTAATCCAATCCTTCGAGACTATGTGCAAGACAGGCTCGCCGGTATGATCGCCAGGCCGGACGGCGCGTTCCTTGCCGGCCCGAAGGTTGTGTGGAAGGGGCGCCGGGCCGTGCATCGACAGCACCGACGCTGGGCGACGGCGTGGAGCCCGGAACAGATTTCTCGTCGCCTTCAGCTCGACTTCCCCGAGGATGAGACGATGCGCATCAGTCACGAGGCCATCTATCAGGCACTTTATGTGCAAGGCCGAGGAGCGTTGCGCCGCGAACTGACAGCCTGTTTGCGCACCGGGCGGGCGCTGCGGATACCCAGAGCGCGCACGCGCAAGCAAGGCAGGAGCTTCGTTTCTCCCGAGATCATGATCAGCCAGCGTCCGGCGGAGGCCGCCGACCGAGCCGTGCCGGGCCACTGGGAAGGAGATCTCATCGTGGGTCTTGGGAGTTCCGCGATCGGCACCCTGGTGGAGCGCACGACACGTTTCACCATGCTGCTGCACCTGCCGCGCATGGCTGGCTATGACCAGGAAGCTCGCGTGAAGAACGGACCCGCATTTGCGGGGCATGGTGCTGAGGCAGTGCGGGACGCCATCACCCGCGCGATCTCAACCATGCCTGAGCAACTGCGTCGGTCGCTGACCTGGGATCAAGGTGCTGAGTTGGCTCAGCACGCACGCCTGAAGATCGACGCGGGCATGCAGGTCTACTTCTGCGATCCTCATAGCCCTTGGCAGCGCGGTACCAACGAAAATACCAACGGTTTGCTACGCCAATACTTTCCAAAGGGCACCGATCTCAGCGCACACGACGCAGATGACCTTGAGGCCGTAGCCCTTGCACTCAACACCAGGCCGCGGAAAACTCTTGGCTGGCGGACACCAGCGGAAACCCTCGACGAATTCCTACAAGTGAGCCATATACGAAGTGTTGCGA
>CADEDX010000537.1 GCA_902826195.1 uncultured Bradyrhizobium sp.
GAAGATGACGATGGCGCCGCTGGCGGCCACCAGCGACAGCACCTCGTCCTGCAAGCCCTGCCGCGTCATGGCGTCGAGCGCGCCGAACGGCTCGTCCATCAGCAGCGTCTTCGGCTCCTGCGCCAGGCAGAGGGCGATCTGCAGGCGCTGCTGCATGCCGCAGGACATCTCAGAAGGATATTTGCCGGCGTGGCCGGGCAGACCGACGGTGCGCAGCAATTCCTCGATGCGGGCAGGGCGCTCCGCCGACTTCATGCCACCTGCTTCCAGCGCCAGCGAGACGTTGCCCGCCGCGGTGCGCCATGGCAGCAGCGCCTTGCCGTAATCCTGGAACACGATTGCGATCTCCCGGCGCGGCTCGCGCATCGGCTGGCCGTCGAAATTGACGCTTCCGCTGCTCGGCTGATAGAGACCGGCCGCCAGCCGCAGCGCCGTGGTCTTTCCGCACCCGGAGGCGCCGACGATGCAGAGGAATTCGCCGGGCCTGACGCCGAGACTGAGATTCTCGATGATGGTCTTGCCGCCGAGTTGAAGCGTGACCGCGTCGAACGCGACCTGCGGCTGCGCGGCTCCGGACACGGCTTCAAGGCGTTTTGCGGCGCTTGCCATGATGTCAGCTCTCGCTGCCTGAGGGGTAGACGAAATCCATGGTCGAGCGCAGGTGCGCCGTTAGCATCGCCTGCGATCCCTGAACGTCGCGCGCCATCACGCGCTCGGCGAGCAACTGGTGGGCTCGGACGAATTTTTTGCCGCTATTGAAGGAGCCCATCATCACCCGGCGATAGCGATAGGCCTGGTCGTAGAGGTCTGAATGGGCCGCCAGCAGCCGCTTGGAGCCGCAGCCGCTCAGCAACGCGGTGTGAAAGCCCTTGTGCAGCCGGTCAAAGTCCTCCGCGCCTTCGCGAAACTCATCGCCGGTGCGCTCGATGTGGCGGCGCATCTGGTGCAGCGAACTGACGATGCCGGCCTCCCAGGCGTCGTCGCCATGGACGATCGCGAGCCTGATCGCCTCGACCTCGATCGCGGTACGCATGGTGGTGATGTCGAGCAGATCCTCGCGGTTGATGTCGGCGACGCGAAATCCGCGCTGCCCGATCCCTACAATGAGCCCGCGCGATATCAGCCGTGACAGGCCCTCGCGCAGCGGCGTGGCGCCGATCTCGTAGCGCTGAACGAGGTCGACGATGCCGAGCCGCGACCCCGGAGCCAGGTGACCGGCCAGAATATCCTGCTCGACCAGCATGGCCGCACGCTCGCTCAGCGTGGCGGCCTCAGCCGCCGGTCGGCTCGGTTGGCGCTCGGACGCCGGCATTTTGTGATCCTCTATTTCAGCACCAGCTTCGAGGTGTCGAGCTTGGACTGCAACATCTTCTGCGTCGACATCACCTCGATCCACCAGGCAAGCTGCTCGGGCTTCAGTACCGGCTCGGAGCGGTTCGGCGGCGTCGCCTTGACCAGCTCGATCGGCTGCTTGGTGAACTTTGAAATGGAGTTCGACGCCTTCTCGCGGTCGTTGTTGACGATCGCTGCGGATTCGGTGAGCGCGTCGCGGAATTTCTTGATCGCAACGGCGTTCTTGTCGGCCCATTCACGCGACGCCGCATAGAAGATAATGGGATCGGTGCGCGCCAGTTCGACCGCGTAGCGCGCGCCGACCGAGCCCAAGCCCGCATTGGTCATGCGCGTCACGAACGGCTCGGCGGTCAGCACCGCGTCGACGCCGCCGGACTTGATGATATCGGACATCGTCGGGAAGGTGACCTCGACGAAATTGACGCCCTTGGGGTCGACGCCCTTCTCCACCAGCCATTTCACGAACAGCACATGCAGGAAGGCGTTCAGCCCGGGCGGGCCGACTTCCTTGCCGACGAAATCCTTCGGCTCCTTGATGGTGATGCCGTTGCGGACGAAGGCGGTGACGTTGCCGTTCGAGGTCGGGCTCATCACGGACGCGCCGGCGATGGCCACGAGGTCGAGCCCGCCGTCGACCGCCTGCAGGAACACCGTCGAGGTCGGTCCCCCGATCTGGAACGAGTTGGACGAGATCGCGGCCGGAATATTCGAGTTGATGCCGATCGGCGTCATCTCGACCACAAGCCCGTGCTTTTTGAAGATCCCTTCGTCGATCGCCACCATGGCCGAGGCGCAATCCGAGGTCCCGTGCAGCCGACCTGGATCTTGGCTTGTGCAAAAGCGGACCCGGTCAGCGCCAGGCTGACGGCAAGGGCGGCAAGGACCTGTTTCACGACATTATCTCCGTGCACGACATTCTCCCCATCAAACATTTTTCTGTCTTGTTTATCGATATTTTTTTTGATCATATATTTCATCTGAAAACAAGGGGTGTCCAGTGAAACTCGCAACCTTCAAATTCGGCAGACAGGAAAAGATCGGACTAGTGCACCAGGGCGATACGCGCCTGTTCGACCTCGCGGCAGCCGCGCAGCTAGGCGGCAGCGCCAGCCCGGCGTTCGCCTCGATGCTGGCCTTGATCGATGCCGGCGACGCCGCGCTCGATCAGGCGGCGAAAATCTTCGACAAGCATGGCAAGGACGAGAAGCTGTCGGTGGCAGTGAGCGGGGCGGAGATTCTTGCGCCGGTGCCGGAGCCGCGGCAGATGCGCGACGGTATGTCGTTCCCGCTGCACATCCTGCAGGCCCCGCGCGGGCAGCTCAAGCTCGCCGCGCGCGCCAAGGGCGACATGGCCGAGCTGGCGCGGATCGACGCCGAGCCCCTCGGTGAATTGCCCGAGGTCTATCGCAAGCAGCCGATCTACTACATCACCAACCGCTTTTCCGTGCGTGGCACCAACACCACGGTGAAGTGGCCGCGTTACAGCCAGGTGATGGATTACGAACTGGAGTTCGGCATCATCACCAAGAACAAGGGCGCCAACATCTCCGCCGCCAAGGCCAAAGACCACATCTTCGGCTATACCATCTTTAACGACTTTTCCGCGCGCGATGCCCAGCACATCGAGATGGAAGGGCGGCTCGGGCCGGCGAAAGGCAAGAGCTTCGACGGCGGTAACGTGATGGGGCCGTGGATCGTGACGCCGGACGAGATCGGCGATCCCTACAAGTTAAAAATGGAAGCCCGCGTCAACGGCGAGTCAAGATGCCAGGGGATCAGCGACGGCATGCTATTCTCGTTCGAGGAGATTATCGCGCATGTCACCAGGGACGAGACCCTGATGCCCGGCGAGTTCATCGGCTCCGGCACCGTCGGCAATGGCTGCGGGCTCGAACTCGGCTGGTACCTCGAACATGGCGACAGCATCGAGCTCGAAGTCGAGAAGATCGGCATCTTGAAGAACCGGGTCGAGCGGCAATAGAAGCTGCCGCGACACTATCAAACAAGAACATCCAGTGAGGAAACGCCATGGCGCGCAAACTGATCGATATCTCCGTTCCCCTGCAGAACGACGTGCTGGCCGATCCGCCGGGCGGCCATCCGACAATCCAGTACATCGACCACCAGCAGGGTCTGCCGCGGATGTTGCAGTTCTTCGACGGGCTGAAGGCCGAGGATTTGCCGGACGGGCAGGGCTGGGCGGTGGAGCAGGTGCAGTTGTCGACCCACAACGGCACGCATCTCGACGCGCCCTGGCACTTCCACCCCACCATGAACCGCGGCGAACGCTCCTGGACCATCGACGAAGTGCCGCTGGAATGGTGCTTTCAGCCGGGTGTCAAACTCGACTTCCGGCATTTTGCCGACGGCTATGTCGCGACGGCGAAGGACGTCGAAGCCGAACTGAAGCGTATCGGTCATACGCTGTCGCCGCTGGAGATCGTCGTGGTCAACACCAGCGCCGGCATCAAATACGGCCGCCAGGATTACGTTACCTCCGGCTGCGGCATGGGGTACGAGGCCACGATGTATCTGCTGGAGCGCGGCGTGCGGTTGACCGGCATCGATGGCTGGAGCTGGGACGCGCCGTTCGTCTACACCGCCAAGAAATACGCCGAGACCAAGGACGCCAGCCTGATCTGGGAAGGCCACAAGGCCGGGCGCCATATCGGCTATTGCCATATCGAAAAGCTGCACAACCTCGAGCAATTGCCGTCGACCGGATTCATGGTGTCGTGCTTCCCGGTGAAGATCGAGCGCGCCTCGGCCGGGTGGACGCGGGCGGTGGCCATTCTCGACGGCTGAAGGTTCTACCCAACAACAAATAATAACGGGAGACGACCAATGACGGATCTGCGTGCGCCCTCGCTGCAGGGCTGCTTCTGCTGTCGCCCATCAACTTCGTCGCTCACCAGTCCGGGCCGGCGCAGATTTCTGCTCGGTGCCGGTGCGCTGGCGCTGACGACGGCGGCAGCCGGCGGCCCGGTAATGGCGCAGACCGCCGACGCAAAGCCGTTCCGGATCGACGTTCACCATCATCTGTCGCCGCTAACCTATGTGACGGCGTCGAACGATGGCGGTTTCGGCGATGCGCTGATGAAGAACTGGACCATTGAGAAGTCGCTGGCCGACATGGAAAAGGCCGGCATTGCGACGGCGATGCTGTCCGTCACGACGCCCGGAGTCAATTTCACCAAGGGCGATGCCGCGCGAAAGCTCTGTCGCGAGTCGAACGAATATGGCGCCAAGCTCGTTGCGGATTATCCCGGCCGGTTCGGCAATTTCGCGATGGTGCCGCTCACCGATATCGAAGGCAGCCTGAGCGAGCTGGCTTACGCGCTCGACACCCTGAGGCCGACGGCATCGCGTTGATGACGAACTATGGCGACAAGTGGCTGGGCGACCCGCTGTTCCTGCCCGTGATGCAGGACCTCAATCGCCGCAAGGCGCTGGTCTATACCCATCCGACCGCGGCGAATTGCTGCGTCAACCTCGTGCCGACGCCGCCCGCCGTCATGAT
>CADEDX010000538.1 GCA_902826195.1 uncultured Bradyrhizobium sp.
CGCTTCATCTGTCCGTCCTTTAGATGGCCGGACTCTAACTTCAACTGGAGGAAATACTCAGTGGCAGGTCAGACTGCGCCGAGTGGCGGAAAAACTCGTGAAACGTTGACCCGTGTGGACAGGGTTCGGCTCACAGAACTAGCAACCCGATGGAGGTATTATAAAACCGTTATATTTTTGCAGAACGAACCCAATTTTTTAATTGAGGCTCCGTCATCTCGGTTCAAGCTTGCCGCGAACCGACCTGCGCCGTGCACAAGACTGTTACAGTGTACTCAGCGCTCGTCCGCGATCACCTTGCCGTCGTTCGGTAGCGATCCGGCGGCGACCAGTTCGACATTGCCGCCGAGCTTTGTAACTGCGCGCAGCGTCGCTGCGAGTTCGCTCTGCAGGTTCACGCCAGCCGATGCCGTCTCCGCCTTCAGCGTCATCAGATCGCTCTCGCCGGATCGCGTGACGACGAGGCGCAGGCGTCCGAGTTCGGGATGGCGCTTGCCGATTTCGGCGATCTGCTCGGGGCGGACGAACATGCCCTTGACCTTGGTGGTCTGGTCGGCGCGGCCCAGCCAGCCCTTGATGCGCATGTTGGTGCGCCCGCACGGGCTTGCGCCCGGCAATGCCGCCGTGAGATCGCCAAGCGCGAGGCGGATCCACGGATGTTGCGGGTCGAGCGAGGTGACGACGATCTCGCCGACGTCGCCAGGCGCCACGGGATCGCCGGTGCCGGGACGCACGATCTCGAGAATGAGATCCTCGTTGACGACCAGGCCTTCGCGCGCCGGCGTCTCGAACGCAACCAGGCCGAGGTCGGCGGTGCCGAACGCCTGATAGGCGTCGACGCCGCGCGACTTCTCTGCATCCGGCAGCGATTTCGGAAACGCCGCGCCGGAAACCAGTGCGCGCTTGATCGAGGAGACGTCGCGTCCGCCGGAGGCAGCGGCGTCGAGCAGGATCTTCAGAAAATCGGGCGTGCCGCTGTAGCCGACCGGGCGATAGGCCTCGATCAATTCGAACTGCTGTTCGGTATTGCCCGGGCCGGCCGGGATGACGGCGCAGCCCAGCGCCCGCGCCGAGGCGTCGAAGATGAAGCCGCCGGGGGTGAGATGGTAGCTGAAGGTGTTGAGCACCACGTCGCCGGACCGAAAGCCCGCCGCGAACAGCGCCCGCGCGCCGCGCCAGGGATCGGCATGGGCGGGCTCGGGCTCGAAAATCGGACCGGGCGAGGTGAACAGCCGCCCGAATGATCCGAGGGGTGCGGCGACGAAACCGCCGAACGGGGGGGCGGCCTTGTGCAGGGCAGGGAGCTCTGATTTGCGCAGCACGGGAAGGCCCGCCAGCGCGGCGCGGCCGGTCACGGAAGCGGGATCGATGCCCTTCAGCCGTTCGGCATAGGCGGGCGCGGCCAGCGCCTTGCGCAGCACGTCCCGCAGGCGGGCGAATAGTTCGGCCTCGCGTTTGGCTGACTCGCGCGTTTCGAGGTCGTCGTAATGCTCGGTCATGGCTGATGCCTTCGATTGAGGTCGATTGCGCGCCGCTTCTGACGTGCTATCAGACGGCTACCGGCGTCGAAGATGTTGCAGGGAACCCAATGGCTGAAACGCATAACGCAGCGGCGGCAGACGATTCGGCCGATGTCGTCGCGAGGCTGAAGCTTCGCATGATCGACCACTGCCTGCCGCTGTGGTCCACGGAAGGCTGGGACGAGGGCACGGGCGGTTTCATCGATCGGCTCGATGTGGACGGCCGTGCGGATCGTGCGGCGCCGCGCCGGGTGTTCGTGCAGGCGCGCCAGATCTATTGCTACGCCAAGGCCGCGCAGATGGGCTGGTATCCCGAGGGCCGCGCGATCGCGCTGAGGGGGCTTGAGCACCTGCTGGCGAAGGCGAAAGCGCCCGACGGCAAGCCCGGCTTCGTCCATACCTTGAAGCCGGACGGCTCGGTGCTCGATCCGTTGCGCAATTCGTACGATCACGCCTTCATCCTGCTCGCGCTTGCTACCGCCTATGGGCTCGATCGCGACGCGCAAATCCGTACCGAGATCGACGCGCTGTGCCGCTTCATCGAGACGGAGCTGCGTTCGCCGCATGGCGGGGTTCACGAAGGATTGCCGGTATCGCTGCCGCGCCGGCAGAATCCGCACATGCACCTGTTCGAAGCCATGATCGCGGCGTTCGACGCGACGCACGATCTGGTGTTCCAGAACCGGGCCGGGAATTTCTTCAGCCTGTTCCTGGCCAATCTCTACGACAAGCCGCGGCAGGTGCTTGGCGAGTATTTCGAAGAAGACTGGTCGAAGATTGAGCCGATCAGCGTCGAGCCCGGCCATCAGGCGGAATGGGCGTGGCTCTTGAAAGGCTTCGAGCGTATTACCGGCTGCCCGACCGGGCGCTTCCGCGGCGAATTGCTGGCATCGGCGCTGCGCTACCGCGACGCGGCGACGGGTTGCCTGGTCGATGAGGGGCGCGCCGACGGCAACATCAGGCGGCATACGCGGCGGCTGTGGCCGCAGACCGAAATCGCCAAGGCGTGGATCGCGCAGGCCGAGGCGGGCGAGGCGGGCGCTGCGGACGAAGCGCGCGCGGCGCTGGCGCGGCTCGAACGGCATTATCTCAGTCATCCCGTCACCGGCGGCTGGTACGACCAGTTCGACCGCGAAGGCAACTCGCTGGTCGCCACCATCCCTGCGTCGTCGTTCTACCATGTGCTTTGCGCCGTGGCCGAAGCGGAGCAGGTGCTCAGCTAGCTGCTTGGCGGTGCTCACAGCCACCGCTTCCGCCGCTTGAAACTCTTCAGGTTCTTGAAGCTCTTGCGCTGGTCGCCGGCGCCGCCGAGGTAGAATTCCTTGACGTCCTCGTTGTCGCGCAACTCGTCGGCGGTGCCGTCGAGCACCACCTTGCCCTGTTCCATGATGTAGCCGTGGCTTGCGACCGACAGCGCCGCGCGCGCGTTCTGTTCCACAAGCAGGATGGTGACGCCGAGGTCGCGATTGATCTCCTTGATGATTGAAAACACTTCCTTCACCAGGAGCGGCGACAGGCCCATCGACGGCTCGTCCATTAAAATCATCTTGGGCCGCGCCATCATCGCGCGGCCGATCGCCAGCATCTGCTGTTCGCCGCCGGAGAGATAACCGGCGAGCCCGGTGCGCTCCTTGAGCCGCGGGAAATACCTGAACACCATGTCGATATCGGCGCCGATCTCGTTGTCGGTGCGGGTGAAGGCGCCGAGCTTCAGATTCTCGATCGACGTCATGTCGGCAATGATGCGGCGGCCTTCCATCACCTGAAAGATGCCGCGGCGGACGATCTTGTCGGGATCGATGCCGTCGATGCGCGCGCCGTCGAACATGATCTCGCCGCGGATGACTTCGCCGTCCTCGGTCTTGAGCAGGCCGGAAATCGCCTTCAGCGTCGTCGACTTGCCGGCGCCGTTGGCGCCGAGCAGCGCAACGATGGCGCCCTTGGGCACGTCGAGGCTGAGGCCGCGCAGCACCAGGATGACCTTGTCGTAGACCACCTCGATGTTGCGCACGCTGAGCAGCGGGGCGGCGGCTTGCGTCGGCGCGGGACGATCAATAGCGGGTGCGTCAGTCATGTCTCGTCTCACTACCTCTTCCCGTCATCACCCGCGAAGGCGGGTGATCCAGTATTCCAGAGGCGGCTGTTATTCACCGAGAAGCCGCGGCGTACTGGGCCCCCCGCCCCAGTGCGCGATAGCGCACAAGGCGGGGGACGACAGTTGAGTGTTGGGATCGCCCGGAGGCGAACCTAGGAAATCACCAGCCGAGCCACTCGGGCTTGCGCGGCAGGTCGACCGTCTTCACCTTCTCCAGCTTGATGGTGCCGTTCTTGACAAGATCGTTGAGCGGCGCGTCGGTCGCGCCCGCGACTTTCATGCGATAGAGATCGACCTTGAGCGTGCCGCGGTGGTCCTTGTCGGTCCAGGTGGAGGGATTGCAGACGCCGTCCATGCCGGCCGGCACCCAATCCTTCTTCTGGTAAAAGCCCTTCTTGACGTTCTCGCCGTTGGCGCCGCCGTTCTTGGCGGCCCATTCGACGGCCTCCTTCATGTATAGCGCGGTGCAGACGCCGGCGACGTAGTGCACCGGGCGATAGGCAGTGCCGGCCGCGTCCGACATCTTGGAGATTTCCATCACCGTCTTCATGCCGGGTGCGTTGCCGCCCCAGGCCACCGCGGTGCGCAGCGGGAACACCACGCCGTCGGCGGCGGCACCTGCCGCCTTGGCGGCGTTCTCGTCCATGCCCCAGACGTTGCCGAGGAACTGGACGTCGACGCCGGCGGCCTTGCAGGCGTTGAGTACGGAGATGTTCGAGCCCGCGGTGTTGCCGAGATAGGCGTAGTTCGCGCCCGAGCTCTTCAGCGTCAGGCACTGCGCGCTGTAATCGCCGGGCGTCAAGGCGAACACGATCGGCGGCAGCGTTTCGAAGCCGAGTTCGGCGGCGATGGCTTCACCCGCTGCCTTCGGCGCGTTCGGATAGGGATGGTTGGCGCCCATATGAACGAACTTCGGCTTGCCGGGCTTGCCCTTGGCCTTCCAGTCCTCGGCGGCCCAGGTCAGCATGCCGCGTACCGCATCCGAGTAGCTTGGGCCGTAGAAGAAATTGTACGGGGCGGGCTTGGCCTTGCCGCCGGCACCGGTCGGATCGGACAGCGCCGCCGCGTAGGAACCCGAGATATCGGGGATCTTGTCTTCGGCGAGGAAGCCGGTGAGGGCTTCGGTGTCCGCCGTGCCCCAGCCGAGAATGGCGGAAACCTTGTCGGCGCCCGACCACTTCTTGTACTGCGCGATCGCACGCGGCACCTGGTAGCCGTAATCGACCGTGTCGACGTTGACCTTGGCGCC
>CADEDX010000539.1 GCA_902826195.1 uncultured Bradyrhizobium sp.
CTTGTCCCAGATCGAGGCCACGCCGGGGGCGGTGATCGCCGCCCAGGCGGTGCCGGACGATTGCGGCAGGCTGCCGCCATTGGCCAGTCTTTCCGAGAGCTGTTCGGAGGTCGTCGCCGCGCCCTGCCGCGCGACCGTCATGTCGGCGCCGATCCGCGTATCCAAGAATGGCGAGATCGACTGCTTGACCGACACCGCTGCAGAGCCGTTTGCCTTTTCATTGGCGGACCATGCGGTGTCGATCCCGCCAAGGAGGCTCGACGCGCCGCTGCCCTTCGGTGCGGGTGCCGGCAGGGTCGACGCATCGACGTTGAGCTGGCTCCAGTCGAGCTTGCTGACGTCGATGTCCTTCATGATGTCGACCTCGCCGGCGTCGGGCGCCGCCTCGGTCTCTTCCGCCTCGGGCACGTCCGGATCGGTTTCCGCCGGCGGGGTTTGCGCCGCTGCTGCCAGCATCGAAGCCACGCTCACGCCGGCGACCAGCATCGGCAGCCGCGCCCACCCACATCGCATTCTGGAAATCATCGCCCGCCCGCATTCCAACTCGCGCTCAGAATGCGTTCACTCTGTTGCAAAATTATGGCGCGAGCGCTTCCGTTCACTTCAATTGAACGTCATGGCCGGGCACAGCGCGTGATCACGCCAGGTGACCCGGCCATCCACGCCTCCTTGGGGCTGGCAAAAGGAAGACGTGGATGCCCGCGCGCAAATGCTGTTTGCGCCGCGGGCATGACGATTGGAATCGGTTTGGACCGGGCTACACCGCCATCCGCGGCAGGTGGATCGGATAGCCCACCGTCTGCTCGACCAGGTCGAACGTGTCGACCAGCACGCGGAAATTGGTCAGGCGGCCGGCCCTGAACTGGGCGAAATGGGCGATCCGCAACGAGATCGGCTTGTTCGAGTCGAGCGCGGTCAGGGAATAGCGCATCATCGAGGACGCGGTATCGACGCCCAGCATGATCGATTCGCGGTCGTAGCGGTGGATGCGAATATTGTCGGCGATCTGCCGGATGACATCGATCACCGCCGCCTTACCGCGCCGCGAGCCGAAGAACGGATACATGTCGATCGGGCCATAGATCGCCCAGTCGACGTCTTCGTCCAGCAGGGCGTCGAGATCGGCGGGTTGGCGTTCGTTGATCGCGCGATGCAACGCGCGCGAAAAACGCCAGAGACTATGCTCTGCCATTTTAAGTTGGTCCTTGGAGTCTGGATTTTCAAAACGGCCATCGCACCCTAATGAGCGTCTCCATCGACGCCGGGCTGATTTGCCGTTCACTATTGCAGCTCTGAATAGAGCAGGATGGCTGAAATACAATCAGCGTTTTCGCATTGCACAAATGCGACGATTCCAACCGGATTGTGATGACTTGACGGTTATGGCGGCGCGAGAGTTCGGCTGCGATGACGATTCCGGCGTTAAGGATTTGACGGCGCGGGTCTGCTGCGTAGTCCGATACCGCCAAACGCAGCCGCAAGAGATTCAAGGGTGCGCGCAAAACGAGCGGTGCATCTTGCTTGCACCGATGATGTGCAGTCGTACTGGTTCCGCGAATCACCATGCCGCCGAGCGCAATCTAGGGATTCGGCCTTCGCCCGGTCAGGATCGCGGTGACGTCACGTTCGACCAGTTGCTGCACCAAGTCGTAGGTGTCGATGATTTCCCTGATCTGGCAGACCTTGCCGTCGCGCAGGGTGTAGAAGCCGGCGACGTCGAACTGCATCATGCGCTGATTGATGCTCTTGCGGAGGAACACGCGGATATAGACAGCGACCTTGTCGCCCTCGGCGACCGACATCGATACCTCGCAGCGGAGCTCGGAATAGCGAGCGAGCACCGCATTCCACATCTCGCGCATTTCGTCCTTGCCGCGGCGATGGCCGAGATGCGGCAGCAGGTCGATCGGGGCGTTGGCAATGAATTCGATGTCGTCGGTGCAGCGCGCCACCGTAGTTTCGATATCGCCGGCATACAGGGTGTTCAAAAAGTCCAGCACTAACTGACGATTCGATTCCTCGGACATTCGTCCACCCTGATGTGTTCGACTCGCGTTCCGCGTGTACACCCATTTTGAACGGAACCGGAGCACGATCAATCAGTAAATGTATTTAAAGTTTCTGAAAGCATTAAGGCGTGCCCACCTGCAGCACGAACCGGATACCGTTGGCCAATGCGCGCCGCCGGTGCGCTGCACTCGCTCACGCGCTACGGTTTGCCGAATTCGGCTTCCGGCACGGCCTTGCTGGTTGTGAGGTCGATCACAAACCTTGCATTCTTCTCATGACCGGGCGGGACATAGGCCGCGCCTGGCTGAAGCTCGCCGAAGATTTCTTCGGCCGCGGAAAACCTTTGGTGCAGGCGGTCTGGATGGTGTCCTTGTCGGCGTGGGCGATATCGATCGCGACGGTATCGGGCCGCGGCCCGGGGCCGAGCTTGGTGAGGCCGAAATAGGCCGAGGTTTCCTTGCAGTCGACGACGTTGGCGCCATAGGCGCCGGTGGAATCCTCCGCCCGCGCGAAAAAGTTTGGCGACGCGCTGATGGTTTTCGAAAAATCCTGCGTAATCACGATTTCGGCGACGCCGGATTCGAGATGGCCCTGGCCGAGAAAGCCGGTGATGCAGATCAGGCGGTCCTGCTTCTCATTCCGCGCAAGCACGATCCAGTCGTTGGCCTGCGAGCCCGGCTGATAGCCCTTGAAGCTGACGGCTCTGTCCTTCTGCTCGAAGACGGCGGCGCCGCCGAAATTGGGGGCGTGGGGTTCGCAGCCGCTCTCGTAGTTGACAACGAGTAACGTCGTGCCGTCGGCGAGGAATTTGCCGCTGTACCGGTCCGGCTGCAGCTCGACGTCGCAGCGCTTGCCGCTGCGATATCCCTTCGCGTTGATGCAGGCCGATCCCTTGATGTTGGCGGCGTCGCAGAACGTTGCGAGCAAGGGACGGTCCGCGGCGGGCGTCTTGTCCTTTGACGCCTTGCTTCCGGCTTGCGCAAAAGCCGGGCCGGCGAGCGCCAGCAGGATGATCGCGCCGATCGCCTTCACAGAATTCTCCGTTGCCAGGGCCGCCGCACGATATCGCCATTTTAGCTTTCATTATCATGTCCGTCTGAGCGGCAGCAGATCTGCGTCACTGCGAGCGAAGCAATCCAGCTTTCGTGTGCGTGGACAGATGGATTGCGTCGTCACTTCGTTCCTCGAAATGACAGCTGATGGAGCCCTGACTCACCGCTTCTTCCATCCGCCCCGATGTCCGGGCGCGCCGCCGCTCGAGCGCGGGGCGGGGCCGAATTCCGGTCCGGACTGGCGGGAGTCGGTGGGCTGGAAGATCTTGGTGCCGCCGGGGAGTTCCGGCTTGCGCGGTTTGGCGCCGTCCGGGCGGTAGGGCAGGGACTCCGGGCCGTGCATTTCGTCGAGATGGGGTTTGTGGACTTTGGAGTTACCGCTGCCGGCACCGCCGCCACGGCTCGACTTGAGGGCTGTTTGCACGCTCTTCTTCTTCATCGCGCTGACCGGCAAGTTGGCGGCCTCGCCGTACTTCTTCGTGCCGGCGTAGGCGCCGGCCTGCTTCTGGACGTTGCGCTGTTTGGCGGTGGGGTCGTCGACCACGGCCATTTCGGTGGCGCGCAGGCGTTTGACTTCGTCGCGCAACCTCGCGGCTTCCTCGAAATTCAGATCGGCGGCGGCTTCGCGCATTCTTGTTTCCAGGTCGGAGAGCACCGCCTCGAAATTGTGCCCGATGGAGATGACGTCGTCGGCCATGCCGCCGTCGCCGATCTCGACCAGCACGTGGTCGCGCTCGTAGACGCTGTTCATGATGTCGCCGATCGACTTCTTCACGCTCTCCGGCGTGATGCCGTGTTCAGTGTTGTACTCCACCTGCTTCTCGCGGCGGCGGTTGGTTTCGGCAATCGCGCGCTCCATCGAGCCGGTCATCTGGTCGGCGTAGAGGATCACCTTGCCGTCGACGTTGCGCGCGGCGCGGCCGATGGTCTGGATCAGCGAGGTCTCGCTGCGCAGGAAGCCTTCCTTGTCGGCGTCGAGGATCGCGACCAGCGCGCATTCGGGAATGTCGAGGCCCTCGCGCAGCAGGTTGATGCCGACCAGCGCGTCGAACGCGCCGAGGCGAAGATCGCGGATGATCTCGATGCGCTCGATGGTGTCGATATCGGAGTGCATGTAGCGCACGCGAATGCCCTGCTCGTGCAGATATTCCGTCAGGTCTTCCGCCATGCGTTTTGTGAGCACCGTGATCAGCGAGCGATAGCCGGCCTGCGCGGTGGCGCGGACTTCGCCGACGAGATCGTCGACCTGGGTGCGCGCCGGGCGGATGTCGACCGGCGGATCGATCAGCCCGGTCGGGCGGATCACCTGCTCGACGAACACGCCGCCGCTTTCGTTCAGCTCCCAGCCGCTCGGCGTCGCCGACACGGCGACCGATTGCGGGCGCATCATGTCCCATTCCTCGAACCGCAGCGGACGGTTGTCCATGCAGGAGGGCAGGCGGAAGCCATATTCGGCGAGCGTCGCCTTGCGGCGGAAGTCGCCTTTGAACATGCCGCCGATCTGCGGCACGGTGACGTGGCTTTCGTCGGCGAACACCAGCGCGTTGTCGGGGACGTATTCGAACAGCGTCGGCGGCGGCTCGCCGGGGCGTCGGCCGGTGAGGTAGCGCGAATAGTTCTCGATGCCGGCGCAGCTTCCGGTCGCTTCCATCATTTCGAGATCGAAGGTGGTGCGCTGCTCCAGCCGCTGCGCTTCCAAAAGGCGGCCGTGGTTGTTGAGTTCGTCGAGCCGCAGTTTCAACTCGCTCTTGATCGACTTGATCGCCTGCACCAGCGTCGGGCGCGGCGTCACATAGTG
>CADEDX010000540.1 GCA_902826195.1 uncultured Bradyrhizobium sp.
CCCAGTCGTCGACCAGCGAGCGCGCATTGGCGCGGGTCAGCGCGGTGTCGGCGGCGCGCAGGTGGCGCAGCCAGCCGAAGCCGAGCAGGGCGACTTCCCAATCTTCCGACGGTGGTTCGAGATCGAAGATCGAGCGGCCGTGGCAGGTCACGATCTTGCCGGCGAACACGAAGCGGCCGGCATAGATCTCGGCGGCGCGGGTGGCATCGGCGGTACGCAGGTCATGCGGCGCGATGATAAGCCGGTCGGCGCGGCCGGGCCACAGCCGCGACACCGCCACCGTCGCCCCGGTAGCGCGCGCGATCACGCTCCGCGCCGAGCGGCTCATGATAAGCGTCGAGATGCGTCTGCGTTGAGCGACCGACACGCCGTGCCTTGGTTGAGGAGGGAGGGGTATTTAGGCGAATCCTTTTAATCCGGAAACGCCGCCATGGCACCATCTTGAACAGGCGCGAATCACCCCAACATCGGGGAATTCTGGTTTAAAATCAGGATTTAACCAGCCGCGCGGCGTAAAATCCATCCAGCCCGGCGAGCCGGGGGTCAGCATGGGGCAAATGGCAGGGCAGGGTGCGCAGGTCGCCGTCCGCGGTCACGATATCGTCAAGGCCCGCGACCTCGCCGGCTTCGATCGGAATCCGGCGCATGTCGGGCTCGGCGGCCAGCAGCGACGCGATGGCCTGTTCGCCTTCCTCGGGTTCCAGTGAACAGGTGCAATAGACCAGCGTGCCGCGCGGCTTGAGCAGCGCGACCGCCCGTTGCAGCAATCGCTTCTGCAGCGTCGCCATGGCGGCGATATCATTCTCCTGGCGCAACCAGGCCACGTCGGGGTGACGCCGGATGGTGCCGGTGGAGGTGCAGGGCGCATCCACCAGCACGCCGTCGAAGCTTGCATTGGCTGCGCCAGGCCATTCGGCGGCATCGACCACCACGTTGTCGGCCTGAAGCGAAAGTCGCGCGAGATTGTCGCGCAGCCGCGCCATCCGTGCCGGCGAGCGGTCGACGGCGGTGACGCGGGCGCCGGCATGCGCCAGTTGCGCGGTCTTGCCGCCGGGCGCAGCGCAGAGGTCGACAATGGCCTTGCCGCCGACGTCGCCGAACAAGCGCGCCGGCAACGCGGCGGCGGCGTCCTGCACCCACCATTGCCCATCGTTGAATCCCGGCAGCATCGTCACCGATCCCTGCAGCAGAGTGCGTACGGTGCCGGTCGGCAAGGTCTCGCCGTGCAGGCGGCTCGCCCACGGCGCGGCGTCAGACTTCACGGCGATGTCAAGCGAAGGTTCATGGCCGATGGCGAGCGCCATCTCACGCGCCGTGGTCTCGCCATAGGCCGCGATCCAGCGCGCCAGCAGCCACGGCGGAATGTCGAGGCTCTGCGATTTGATCTCGTCGATCAGCGGCTGTCCCTCGCGCGCACATCGGCGCAACACCGCGTTGACGAGGCCGGCATATTTGGCGGCGCGCCGGTCCGACTGCACCAGCCGCACCGAGAGATCGACCGCCGCGTGATCGGGCACATCCATCCAGAGAATCTGTGCGGCGCCGATCAGAAGCGCGCTCTGCGCGCGCGGCGCATCCGTCGGGATGCCGCGATCGAGCAGGCGCGACAGCAAATGGCCGAGCGAGCCGAGCCGCCGCAGGATCGTCGCCACCAGCCGTCGCATCAAGGCGCGGTCGCGATCAGCCAGCGTCTTCAGGCCGGGATGCGCGCCGGCGCCGTCGAGCTGGTCATCGAGGGTGCGGTGCTTGTGCAGGACGCCATCGAGAATATCGGCCGCGATGCGGCGCGCCGCCAGCCCAGGCACTTCGGAAGGTACTGCGAATCTGGAAGCTGGCATGAAGCGGCGATGTCTCGGAAAGCGGAAAGGTTCTGGCTTATGCCATTGGAATGAATGCCCATTTGGCATGCGAATAAGCCAAATGTAAGAATCGCCTCAGACAATTTCACGAATGTGATGTGATCTTCATGCCGATCCCTTGCTAAGAGAAGAGCTGCGATGACCGACAGTCCCTCATCTTCCGCGCCCGCCGCGGAACGCAAGAAGCTGACGCCCGCCGCCGAGCGCGCGCTCGCTGAGGCCGCAGCTCGCCGCAAGGCCGCCGAGGCCAGCGCCACGCCGCATCAGAAGGAGTTCCAGGGTCCCAAGGGTCCGGAACCGACCCGGTATGGCGACTGGGAGCGCAAGGGCATCGCTTCGGATTTTTGAGCCCTCGGACAACGCCAACGGGCACAATACGCCCTTGCCGGATTCCCCGACTCACCGCTTAGTCGGGATATGCCTCCGTATGAGAGATTTGGTGCCTATGGCGCGCCGCGCCGTGCCCCCCGGCGCGGATGGTTGACGACCGTTCTGCCCTGGATGTTCGTGGCTTGCGTGGCGGCTGTAACGATGCTGCCGGTGCGCGACTGGGTGCGGCGGTCGTTGCCCGGTTCGGACGGCAGCCAGGCGGCGCGAGACGCCGAGATGGTCTGGCGGCGAGCCGGAGGCTCCGATGCACGTCGCTCGGTCGACGTGATCCGCACCATTGATGGCGACACGTTCGAGGCGCGCGTTCATCTGCCGCCGGACCTCAATCTGACAACGCGGGTTCGCCTGCGCGGCATTGATGCGCCCGAACTGAAGGCGTCCTGTCCGCAGGAATTGCAGATGGCGGAAACCGCAACGAATGCGTTGCGTGCGCTGCTCGGTGAGGGCGACGTCATGATCTTCAATATCGGTCCGGACAAATATGCCGGACGCGTCGTCGCCGACGCGTCGACGCGGCGCACCGGAAATGTCTCGACGGCGATGCTGGCCGCGGGGCATGCCCGCACTTATGGCGGTGGGCATCGTTCCGGCTGGTGCGCGAATGCAGGCCAGCCGGCCAAATAAAACGCCGCGTTGGCGCGCGGCGCGGCCTTTCGCCTTCTAACAGCGGATCAGTGCATGACCGTTACGGTTGTCCCAACCGGGACGCGCTGATACAGATCCGTGATGTCTTCGTTGAGCATGCGGATGCAGCCATATGAGACGAAACCGCCAACCGATCCCGGCACGTTGGTGCCGTGGATGGCATATTCGCCGCCGGCCAGCGTCATGGCGGCGACGCCCATCGGGTTGCGCGGCGAGCCACCGGGAATCACGTCCGGCATGGCGGGCTTGTCGCGTCTGACTTCTTCCGGTGGCGACCATGCCGGGTGGAGGTACTTGCCGTCGATTTTTGTGGTGCCTTCCCACTGCTTCCCGGCCTTGCCGACGCCGACCGGGTAGCGCATCGCGCGGCCCGAATCGAGGATGAGGTAGAGGCGGCGTTCGTGGGTCTTCACGACGATGGTGCCGGGCGCGTACTCGCCATTGATACCGACCAGTTCCGGCCGCGCCTGCGCGCCCGATGACATCGAGATGCTCGCACCGATCATGGCGACCAGCGCCAACGCAATTCTCATCGACATTTTCAGCTCCACTATGCCCGCCCCGCTTGGGGGCCCTTAAATGTCCTTTCGCGCCGGGCTAAGGCCTTGGCGCCTCATCGTCTCGCCCGCGCATTGTCAGTCGCACGGACTGACCGGCAGGTTTCTCGCCGGCCTGCGAGATCGGTTTCGCTGAGCGGAACAAAGAAAATGTTCTGGTCAAAGTAAATGACCTGAAAACAACACCGGGCGGCGAAATACCCGCCTCGGCATCGCACTCCGCTGACCGGGGCATCACCACATCTTCCGCGTCAAAACGCAAATGGCCGGGACGAGCCCGGCCATCACCTGCGAATGATCAGGGAGCGGCGGTGGCGTTACGCCGGCGCGCCCTTCTTGTTCTGCCGGTTCTCGACGAGGTCGTCGACCACGGCGGGATCGGCCAGCGTCGAGGTGTCGCCGAGGCTCGACGGTTCGTCCTCGGCGATCTTGCGCAGGATGCGGCGCATGATCTTGCCGGAGCGAGTCTTTGGCAGGCCCGGCGCGAACTGGATCTGGTCGGGCGAAGCGATCGGGCCGATGTCCTTGCGGACCCAGGCAACCAACTCTTTCCGCAACTCCTCGGTCGGCTCGGTGCCGGCCATCAGGGTGACATAGGCATAGATGCCCTGGCCCTTGATGTCGTGGGGATAGCCGACCACGGCGGCTTCCGAGACTTTTGCGTGCGCGACCAGCGAGCTCTCGACTTCGGCGGTGCCCATGCGGTGGCCGGACACGTTGATGACATCGTCGACGCGGCCGGTGATCCAGTAATAGCCGTTGGCATCCCTGCGGCAGCCGTCGCCGGTAAAATACTTGCCCTTGTAGGTCGAGAAATAGGTCTGCTCGAAACGGGCATGGTCGCCATAGACCGTGCGCATCTGTCCCGGCCAGGATTTCGCGAGACATAGGTTGCCGGTGCATTCGCCCTGCAGCACGTTACCCTCGGCGTCGACGATTTCCGGCACCACGCCGAAGAACGGCCGCGTCGCCGAACCGGGTTTCAGATTGGTCGCGCCCGGGAGCGGCGTGATCAGAATGCCGCCGGTTTCGGTCTGCCACCAGGTGTCGACGATCGGGCAGCGGCTGTCGCCGACGACGCGGTAGTACCATTCCCACGCTTCCGGATTGATCGGCTCGCCGACCGAGCCGAGCAGCCGCAGGCTCTTGCGCGAGGTCTTCTTCACCGGCTCGTCGCCCGACTGCATCAGCGCGCGGATCGCGGTCGGCGCGGTGTAGAAGATGTTGACCTTGTGCTTGTCGATGACGTTCCAGAACCGCGAATTATCAGGATAGTTCGGCACGCCTTCGAACATCAGCGTGGTCGCGCCGTTCGCCAGCGGTCCATAGAGTATGTAGCTGTGACCGGTGACCCAGCCGACGTCGGCGGTGCACCAGTAGATGTCGCCGTCGTGATAGT
>CADEDX010000541.1 GCA_902826195.1 uncultured Bradyrhizobium sp.
AAATCCATCGACGCGGCCGTCGCCGTCATGAATTTCGACAGCACCGAAACGGCCCTGCGGCAATATCGCCGTTACTGAGGCGGCTCTTCGATGCTTCTCGTGGAATTCACGCAGCGCGTTCAGATCGACATCCGACAGCCCATCGCCATACGTCATGTGGAACGGGCCGCCATCTATGAACCGGGCGACGCGCTTGATTCTTCCGCCGGTCATGGTCTCAAGGCCGGTGTCCACCAAAGTGACGCTCCAGGGTTCGGCAAATCCCGCATGCACATCCATGCGGTTTTCCTTCACGTGGATCGTGACGTCTGATGTGTGGAGAAAATAATTGGCGAAATATTCCTTGATCATATACCCCTTGTATCCGAGGCATACGATGAAATCGTTATATCCGAAGGAAGAGTAGTACTTCATGATATGCCAAAGAATCGGCTTGCCCCCGATTTCAACCATCGGCTTTGGGCGCATATGCGATTCTTCGCTAATCCGAGTGCCGCGACCACCGGCTAGTATGACTACTTTCATCGAACGCCATCCTCAAACTGTTGAACGGGCGAGGCAGCCCTCTTGTCCGGAAGCCGCGATCAAGCGCCGGAAATTAACGCGCAGCTTCCTTAAACAGTCTAGATCCCTTAGGCCGTCTTCCGGACAACTCGTCGCAGTCGTTGTATCCCCAGCGTAGGTATTCCGTCTCGGGATGACATAAAATGCGGTTAATTAAATATGGTTAATTGAGTACGGCGCCTCAATGCAAGACATTAATTTCGACTAGCACTCCCGCGGATGATGCGGCTGAAACCTAGACGGACCTGCGCGGAGCAACTATTATACACTACTATTGAAACGTTAACGATCCCATTTTGACCTACCAGCTGGTGTTATCGCGTAACGCTGCAAGACGATGCGCGATTGTGGTTGAATGCTCGCTTGCCTAGACGGCTTCAGAAGAAGATCTCTGCTGCACGTCGATGACGCCCTGTCGTTGGAGAGCTTGATCAACTTCCGCCGCTGGCTTTGTAGGCAAGCTGGTTGTCGTCTGACAATTGCATGCGGATGGTCCAGCGGCGTGAGCGCTCATTTTTCCAGACGATTTGCTGAACGCGAAGAGGCATGCAACCGCCCCTCCCTCCTCGGAGCAACATCGATGCTGCCCTTGGCGGAGGTGCGATGCTCGTTAAATGCTCGGAGCCATCCCATCGGGACATCGGCTTCGCCAACTTTTAGTCATTGCCAAAAAACAGCGTAGGCACGGAATGCAATTCAACTCTCATGCGCGCAGCTTCCTTGGTACGACGATCCTGGCGTTCTGCAGCTCCATCGTGCTCATTATCCTCGCCGCGATGACCAGCAGCCTGCTTTGCTGGGCCATTGGCGAAAAGTTGCTGCCAGCGTGGGGACTGCTGCTCCTGGCCTGTCTGGCGGCAACTGCTCTGTCTATACTTGCTGCTGTTTCGGCCCTTGTGGCCCTCGGCGGTCTCGTCGCCATCGTTCGAGACTTCTGCGAAGAGCAAGGAATGCCGTATTTTTCAGTCCAACCGCGCGAGCGAATTGCTGGCCCGATCACGCTCGTTATCCGGAGTCTCTTGAACCCCAATGCTGCTCTGCGCCCTGGCGAAATGGTCGAGGTCCGGAGTCTTCCGGAGATACTTGCGACGCTCGATGACAAAGGCTGCCTGGAAGGACTCCCCTTCATGCCGGAGATGGCAGCATTCTGTGGACACCGCGTTGCCGTTCAACGGCGCGTCGAAAAGGTGTGGGAATACGCCCACGGCACCGGAATGCGACGATTCCGCGACGCCGTTCTTCTCCAGGCACTGCGTTGCGATGGCAAGAGCCATGGCGGGTGTCAGGCTGCGTGCCATTTGATCTGGAAAGAAGCTTGGCTGAAACGCCCGGGGACGCATAAGCCCCCCGCGCCTGGCGCCGCACGCCATCTCGATCTCGATGCCCATACGCACGTAACGGTCGATGGAACGTTACGCTATATTTGTCAGATGACCGAGATTCAGCACGCCTCGACACAGCTGCATTTGCGCGGTTTGGGTCACTACTGGCGCGATTTGAGAGTCGGCAATGTGCGCCTCCTTCCCCTGCTCGTTGCGGTCAGCATCAGATTGTTCAACGGTGCACAGTGGCGGCTCGGCGGTCCCAAATGGCCGGTTTTTAGGCCTTCAGACAGCGATACCTCGCCGCATCAAAGTCTTGGCCTACAGGCAGGCCAGATGGTACGGGTGAAATCGAAGCATGACATCGAGGCAACCCTCAACCGCAAATTCCGCAATCGCGGCCTCGAATTTGGTGAAGAACTGCTCTTCTACTGCGGCGGCAGCTACCGGGTTGCTGCCAGTATCGATCGTATCGTGCACGAGGCTACCGGGGAGATGCTGTATTTCAAGACGCCGAGCATTCTCCTTGAGGGCGCCACGGGCATTGGAGGCACCATTATAAATCCGCAGAACGAGTACTACTTCTGGCGTGAAATCTGGCTCGACCCGGAGCCTACCCTCACCGCCGAAGCACCTGCCGATGACGGTGCAGTTCTCCCGCGGTGAGTATCAGCCTTGGCCGAAGCATCCGCCGCTCAGCGATCGGATACTTCGGATACGAACATCACAAAAGCGTAAACCGCCTGCTTGAGCCTGCGAGCGGCCGGCCCTTGGGGGTTCACGACCGGCGGCCATCGCGGCGTGCACCGCGCGCAGAGCCGGCCCGGCAAACACATCGCGACGCGGTCGGCGCGGTCCTTTTGCCCACGCAATGATCTGGCTGATCCGACGGCAGTAACCCTGAGACCGCTAACCCTGACCCGGGAATGGCAAGGTCGTGGTCAGCGCACAAAGGCGGCAAGCAACCGAATATAATACGACTGATAGTGCATAGAAGGCTCGGTAATTGCCCACGAATTCGCGGGCCACGGGTCATTGTAATCGAGATACGACTTGGCTGCCGGCTGATCCAGCGGCGGCTTGAAATTGCGCTGGCAAAGAGCGGCCATCGGAGAACCATAGCAGCGGTAACCGGGCGACCCGGGAGGAGCGCTGCAGCATGAATCAATCGAGAACTGTGGATTGGGCCCACCGACCAGAAAGCCTGGCGGAGGACCTGGGAGCAAATCGGTCACCCGCTGCCAGCGCGTGCCACGGGAAAACCAGGCATGAAACATGGTCGCTGCGGAATGGCTGGCGCCGACCTGAGACATATTGGTCAGATATACGAGGCCAAGCGGATTCACACCATGCAAATAGTGAGCGTATTCCAGCGGCGCAGCGCGTGAAATTTCAGATAACCTTGGATTTGTCCTGTGCAAGGCCGCCAGTTGATACAGCCTTGCCTGCATGGCCTTTCCCTTGTTGCTGCCCCACGTATAGTCTTTGATCGGGGCGCGATAGGGATCCGTTCGCGAGAGAGAGAACTCAAACGCCTCCGAGGCCTGCGAAATGCTTGTTAGCACGCGCTCGCGAATGGAGTTTGCCACCTCAGGCGTGGCACCTGACAGCCGCGCATAGTAGAGCAGGCTGTCAAGCGTATCGACTTCCCACATCGACGGCCCCCACTGCGGCACGAGCGCACCGTAGTTGGCTTCGGCAAACTGCTTGAACTTCGCCTCGCCAGTCATCTCGAACAGGTAAGTTGCTGCTTCAAAACGCGCGCGCCGCCGATCGGCCTCGCTCATTTCCTGCTGCCCAGCCGCAAGCCCCATCGACCCTGGCTGCCTTGAATTGTCGTTGTTGTAGTACAGCACATCTGGATTTGCGGTCGCCCAGGTCCACGCTGCTGTCGCGCGCTTCTTGAGATCGTCTCCGTATTGCTTGAGATCCGCCTCCGGCCGGGACGAAAAGAACTTGGAAGCATATGCAAAGGCCGCCGCACCCATCAGGGTCGCCGACGTGCTAGGCGGGCCATAGTAGCTGCTCCCTCTAGCATCCGACGGCGGGCTTGCGCTGGCCAAGCCCTGAACGCACAGGATGGAGCCGTCCGGGTTCTGCATCCGGACGAGCCAATCCAGCCCCCATTTTACTTCGTCGAGAATGTCGGGAACGCCGTTGCCGGATTCCGGAATGCCGTAGTCATCGCCAAAAGCCTGTGGGTTCTCCTCGTAAGCCTGCAGCAGCGTAATGATGTAGCGCGCGGTCCATGAGGTGTATTTGTTGAAGTCGCCGGCGTCATACCAGCCGCCGCGAAGATCCTTGATCAGCGATTTAGCAACAGGGTTCGACGGTCGCCCCTCGTGCCACGGGCGCGACTCTGAATCCTGGCCGGGGCCAAGATGGCTCGCCTTGTCCGCCCAGGCCTTGCCTGCAAATTCCGGCTTCTTCTCGAACCCCGCGCGCTGATAAAAATAAGCACGGAGCGCATGCTTCATGACGTTCTTGTAGACATGCTCGCCGATCGAGAAATTCGCCGATCGAATACCTTTCTCGATGTCGACGACTGCATACTTGCCCGGTGCCTCGACCTCGGAAAAATCGAACCACCAGGCCTTGTCACCGGAGACCTGATCCGTGCTCCCGCTGTTCCACACCAGCGGCGGGCCCGCCTTGACGACCTTGCCGGTCGGCAGTTCGATCAACGCGTAGGATTGGCCCGGCGCAAATCTGGCGGAATTGTCATAGCCGACCTCGGGCGTGCGTATGACAGCAACCTTTCTTGATTTTGGCAGGTATCCGAACTGATCGACGACGATCGCCGGAATTGGACCGTTGGGGCCCACCGTCAAATTTTTCTTCCAGTCGGCTGCGGCAAGGTTCGGCTGAGCTGGGAGGCTCTGCGCATTGGCCTCACCGACCTCGGCCAGGCTCGCGAAAACACAAATCGGCAGCAAAACTGCGAGGCACCAGGCACTGCAACG
>CADEDX010000542.1 GCA_902826195.1 uncultured Bradyrhizobium sp.
TTAGGTATCGCAACTGGCGACGAGCTTTCTTGACAGTTGCGGGACGGCAGAGAA
The DNA here is from genome assembly GCA_902826195.1 of uncultured Bradyrhizobium sp. GTDB lineage: Bacteria > Pseudomonadota > Alphaproteobacteria > Rhizobiales > Xanthobacteraceae > Bradyrhizobium. The sequence goes on from CADEDX010000542.1 coordinate 55, forward strand.
CTTTTGCGGAGATGGTCTCGCAAGACGCATAGCAACTGCGGCCGGGGCGGTCGATAAAAGCGAGCATTGCGTGGGAAACCGCAGCATCAATGCGCGTCAGTTTGCCGTGGACGCAGAGGCGGTCGATCCGTTGCGCAAAACGTTCGCGGGCGGCATTCCAGCCGTCGGCCGAGCTCGCGATCGATGTTGAGTTAATGGAGACGCTCGGGCGAGGTTTGCCGCTAGTGGTGACGTAGCGAGCCTTACTTAGGGCGTCGGCAAAGGACCATGCCCGGCGGCCATCGCGTTTTGGACGTGAAAGATCCGCTTGGGTGACGAATGCAGCCCAGGCATCTGCCGCAATGCTTTCCGGAGATTCATTGCGGGTATAGGCCGCCCAAACTAACCGAGTGAGCAAGCCGTCGCGGCCATCCGTTGTGAGACGAACCGGCGGGATGGGGGAAAAGACATCCTCGCGATCAACTGCATCAGACGTAGCTGTTGTCGGGGCCCGATTGGTCTTTCCGAATTGATCGCGAATAGCCGTCATAAATCGTTCGACTTGCGCGGGTGTTACCGCCGGCAGTTCTTGAAGCGGTATTGAAGCCGGGGAGCCCGTCAGCCATCGATACGGTCGTCCAGTTTTTGGATGCAGATTGAAAGCGACGAAGTAGCGATTATCGCCGATTAGATCGACATTGCAGGCGCTGGACGAGGAAATGACATGCCCAGGTGCCACCAGATAGACTAGCAAGCGCTTTGGGTACTGGCCGATACGCTTGAGCGGGGTGACCCCCAACAGGCGACGCGCTAACCGCTCGATTTCCTTCGCTTGGCGAACTTCCATGCAATCGATATCAACAGCAACGCAGAACCAGCCGGTGGGAATCGCTAGGCCGTGCTGTGGGTACTTTTGCAGCCAGCGTCCGAGTTGCTCTGGAGAAGGGGCTTCCGAGCAGAACTTGTTCCAGTTCTTCCAATGGATTTGCTTAGATCCAAACGGAACGGGCAGGTACGAATAGCCATTGCCGATCACTGACGCCGCATAATCGTCAAAGAAGCCCCCCGTTGTCGACAGACGGGCCGTCTGTCCAACAGCCTTGACTGCCGGCGCGGCGGCCTTTTCGGCGATGTTCTGAGAGTGCATCGATAGATTCAGCGCTTTGCCAACCGGGGAACGGGCTGGACAAAGCCACAGTTTCGTCAGCAGTTCACTTTGGCATTTGTGACACCTAGCGCACTTTTGGTGTCACCTAGCGGGACAGAGCATGTCGCGCCTGGTCTACTTGCCTGTTGCTCTTGACGCCTTCCTCTTCGCTGCTGTTTCCTTTTGAGCCTTCTTCGCGATCATTGGACGGTCGCTTGGTTCGTTCGCCAACTTAAAAAACGTCTTTTGTTCTCTTCCTGTCAGGTCAGACCAACCCTCGACCCCATTTTCTTCCATAAGCCGGGATAATCTTTTCCACTGGAGATCGCGAGCGTGGTCGTTCACAAATGGTAGAAATTGCATCAGCAATCGAAGATATCGATAAATCAGCACGTTTTTGATGACTTCGGGCGCTTGATCGATCCAAGCTTGTTCTCGTCGCAACGATTGAACTGATGATGGAACAGTCCCGAGGTCATCAGGATCGAGCACGATCGTCCAGCAATCTCCCTCCCAATCAAATGGGCTTGAGTGTGCCAAGTCCCAAAATTCGTCCGACGTCCAGCGGGATGGCGGAATTCCGCTCCGATCAAAATTTCCATTGATCAAAACCGATTTCACGTCTCCGGCTCGCAGGGCCGCACGCAACGGCTCTTCTGCCCGTTCAAGGGCGGCTTGAGGCTGGTGCCCGGCCGCGTCGCCAAATTTCCCTTCGTGGAGAGAAACGAGGTAGTCGATGAGAAGTATCTCGCATGTTAGTTCCACTAATGACCTCGGCAAAAGAAGATGCACCGAATCGAAGCCGCGCATGCGGGGGCGCAATATCATGGCACATTGGCGACAGGAAAAACGTACGGAGAAGCCGACAAATATGGTATTTGGCCGACCCGGGAACAAACTTTAAAAACTCGAAATGATCAGTCGTGCTTTTTTTCTTCCCCCATCCCCTCACTGATTATCTCGGGGATGTGACATCAACCGTTTAGAGGGTTTTGTAGTGGCCCCTTGTTTCGCAGGAGGCGTTCCCTTGCTGGACCAGCCACGGGGCTGACACAACTTACGAGCCTGTACCGAACCGGTGCGCTGCTGATCTCGAATCAAGGCATGGAGTTTGTCCGTCGGCGTTGCCACATTAGAGTGATACACATGATACCAAAGGGGTTCTCCTAACTAATTGATTTTGCTAGAATTGGGCTTCGGTGGGCACAACCCGCCCCTGGGCACCATTCAAATACCTGAAGTTGCTTCAAAAATATTCCCCATCTCTAGCCTCGCTTTTTGGGTATGCTCGCTGTTGCAACTCCATTGCAACCGCGTGGACGATTTGGGGCTACGTTTAGTCGGGCGCACGTGCATCACGAAACCCCGTCGTGGTCATCGCGTTCCGATAAGCTGCGTAGCTCGTAGGGAAGGGCCCGATGGCCCAGCCTGATGGCGCAAGCCCCGCCGGCGGGACCACCAGAACCAGCCAGCGCCATTTCTTCCGAACGTTTCCGTGGTGCGATCGGCGAAGAATACCTCGATGCAGACGCCGCTCCGCGGGTGGAGGTCGAAGAGCGGCTCGAGGCGTGCGCGCTGTCTGAGGTTGGACGTGCGGACCCCCGTTACCATCACGCTGCCCTTTCAGCGGGCTCGGCGAGGGCCAAGCCGCGAAGGTAGTCCGCCGCCTTGGAGGCATGGCTGCAGGCTGTAAAGAACGCCCGCTTGTCGGCCTTTAGAAGCTCGATCCAGTTGGCGATATAGCCCGCGCTCCTGACATCGCTGCCAAAACCAAACTCCGCGCACAGGAAAGCTGCGCCCAACTCGGCAACCAGTTCCTCGGACGCGTAGTTGCGCGATCCGAACCGGTTCTTCAAATCCCCATTGAGGCGGGCCTTGTGCCCCGTCCAATGCGTTAGCTCGTGGAAACAAATACCACCGCGGGCGGCTTTATCTTTTGGCAACTCGTGAAGACAGGACTTCTGTCGTTGACCCGATTCGGACAACAGGCGCAGACGGAACGTTGAGTGTTTACCTCAAGAAGTGGATGCCAGTCAGAATAGGGGCAGAGAATCTCGATTAAGCTGCTTGCGTTTTACTCACTTCTTGCTGAAGGCGCTTCAGCATTGACTTGAGCGAGCTAATCTCATCTTCGAGTCTAGCCATTCGGGTCAATAGCTCGCCATCGCTCGATGGGGGAGTAGCGAACGCGGGAATACTATCGAAAGAAATACCAACCTCGCAACCGTCTATCCAAACCAACTTCGATTGTACGATTTGTTCCTTGGAGGGAATGTGCAATTCGAAAAAATCAGTGATGGATGGAGCGCATCTAAATCTAAGCTTTGCCCCCGTTTCAGAAATATCACGCACAATACAATCGATGTTCGAACCGTATTGAGTAGTGCGAATGAACCCGCGCCAGAAGAGTCTCTGGCGAGAGGATTTCCGTTTATCTTCGATCATGTGTTTGTCGGTACAAGGCTTGAATTGCGAGAATCTTAGCCGATCATATCTTTAAAAGGTTTAAAACTCTTAAGCTGACCAACCGCTAGCCACACCGTTGATGCGCAAGGCTGGCAGGCAGAGAGCACGCCAACACAGCCTTGCTTGCGTTTGTTGAGCGGATTGGCGTTTTTTGAGCAAATGTTGTTTAGCGCCCTATGTCACCAGGACCGCTCGATGATTTATGGCGCTCTTCGATCGCTCTTGGCATCTACCGATCTAAGGTTTGCTAAACGACTATCCAATACACTCGCGGGCGGGCGTGGCTCGAATGGGTTGCTTCCGGTTGCAAGGGGACCGGGATTTGTCGTCTGCGAGTCCCCTCGCTTCTACGACTAACTTTTTTCTGCTGCCTTTCACACTTTATACCGTTGGTACGTTGCCTCGGGGAACTGATGACGCACCGAAAACACTTTGCTAAAAAGAAGCTGCATTACGCGGTTCAATTACTCGCCGGGTCTGGTGACCTCGATGCTCGTATTTCTGCTGCCGCCAGCATTCTGATCCACATTGAGGATGCCGATGTTCCAAGTTCACTCACAGCGGACCTAGCCCGCCTAAAGGGCTTGTTGTTCGATATGTCATCCTCGTCCAATGTCGTATTTGCCGCTCGTGGCTTGACCGATGAAGCATCGCGCAACGCGGCCGCAAAAGTTGTGGACCTTTATACGGCTCTGGTTCGTGTTTGACTGTCTCGCCTTGGCGGTCCGCTTTCATAGAGAGGCACTTCCGGTTTTGGCCCAATCGAGATCTGCCGATTGACCGGGAAAATGTCCGCTAATCGGGCAAAAATGGAAGTGAACGGCGCATGGTCAGGACGACGCGGTTGATCCGGAGCAGACGTTCACCTGGCGCTGTCGTGTGGAAGCTCGCGTGCCGTGCCCCTCGGCCGATCTAGCATGGATTTTGCGCTGGCGATGAACCGATCCACTACCGGGCTGAGCGTGCGGCCCTTGAGCGTGGCGATCTTGATAGGCCAATTATTGTCTGGAAATGCGATTGGAAGAACCTTCAGCCCAAAACGATCGCCATAAAGGTCAATGACAGATCGAGGAAACGTCGTGACGAATTGGCCAGTTGCGACCATATTCGCGCGCAGGTGCACCGAAATCGTCTTGATGTTGATACTGGGAACATCGAGCCCGCGTTGAGCGAAGGCACGC
>CADEDX010000543.1 GCA_902826195.1 uncultured Bradyrhizobium sp.
CATCAAAACGACCTTCGGAGGCGAGGCCTACCTGGTCGGCGGCGGGGCCAGCACCGACCATTCGGGATCGGCGCCCCAGGGATGGTCGACAAAGAAGACCCACTCCCGTCGGAAAGCCGCCGATGTACTCTCATGCCGTGGTAATGCACTTCGACCGGCTTTCCGCCCTTGTCTTGCCCCCTGATCAGCCACTGCGAACGCGTCATCGCGAAATCGCCGGACACGGTGGTTTGATGTGTCACCACGTCGATGTGCGGCTTCATATCCATGTATGCTGCCATCGTTCTCCGGATGCCGTCGGCGCCGCGCGCGATCGACGCACGACCGTGCACTTGGTCCACCTCAACGATGGAGGACACCGGGTGATGCATCGCGGTTGCAGCGGCCACGTCTCCGGCATTGAAAGCCCGCCAACCAGAGATTACAAAATTCAGGTGAGGAGCACCCATATCGATCTCCCGCTGTTTGTTGCGATCTATCAGGATCGGTGGAAAAAGCTACAAATGGTGAGTGGCCCGGCGGGCGCTTGGAAAACCTCGCATCGCGCATCAGACATAACCCGGCGTCAGCAGATTCTTGGGGTCATGCCGCTTTCGTACGCCCTGAAATACCCGCCAGCGCGGTCCGAAATGGGCTCTCCAGTCGTCGCGCGACATCGGAAGTGCGCTGACCGGATATTGGGTGCCGCCGAGGTCCCGGATGCGGTGATAAAGAGTCGCGTTATCCGCAATCAATCGCGCCATCGTCCCGCCATCGCTGACCGTGGGCATGCGGATTACATTGAGCACAAACACCACATCTCCGTCCGGCAGACGCACCAGCGGCGTGCGGACGGCCCTGGTGTGCATCGGATAAAACGTGACCCGTCCGAATGGACCGACATCCGCGGCCGTCAAACCGCCCAGAAGCTCGCGTGCAAACCGTTCCGCGTTGCTTGCGGGAAGAAACGCGAGCAGCCACGGCTTCGGGTTGAACCATTGCCCGTTCGCGCGAAGCATCGATTCGAGTTTCGCGAACGCGGTCGCGTCCTTATGGAAGGCGAGATCGGTAACGACCACTGCATTGCGCTCGTCCGAAAATTCGGAAAGAACGGCTTTGTCATCGGGAGCTGCCTTGTCGTCGTAGTGGACCGCGGCTTCGATCAGGTATCGCCATCCGACGCTGCCGTCCGGGATCACTGCGCCCTGCAGCTGATCGAAGCGCTCCTCGCGCAACGCGCGTTGCATATCTGCCGTCATCGAAGAAAGGCCAGGGTAGAAGAGCTGATACCTGCGAACACGATCGGGAGCACGCATCAGCCGCAACGTTGCGCGTGTGATAACGCCGCACTGGCCGAGCCCCGCTCGTGTCGCATCGAAGAGCTCCGGATTGGACGTCTCCGAGCAGATCATGCGATGGCCCTCGCCCGTAACCACTTCGAGCTCCGTGACCTGGTCGGTCTGCATGCCATACCGTGCCGATGTCGCACCGATCCCCCCGACCGCAAGCGTACCGCCGATCGACAGGCCGAGGTAATTGGTGAGGACCGGCGGCGTGAGGCCATTCGCGATCGTCTCTTCGAAAAGGCGCTCCCAAGTTGCGCCCGCGTCTACGGTGACCCGATGGTCCTGCACGCCGTGGACAGAATTCATCGCCGTCATGTCGATGACGACGCCGTCTTCCGCCATGGCGCGGCCATAGATCGAATGACCCTGCCCACGGGCTGCGACCTTCACTTCACTCCCAGCGGCCCAGCGCATCAGTGACGCGATATCGCCGGCCGATGCCGGCCTGAAAACCGCACGCGGCTGTTTGCTTACAAGGCGGCCGAAATCGGAGGCGGCTGCCGAGCGAATGGCGTCGTCGGCGATGAGGCCGTCCAGGTGTTCACGGGCCGACATCTGCTTCACGGCAACTGCGCCGCAGGCCATCGCCGTCGCGATGCGAACGCCTGCGCCCAATACGCTTCGCCTGTCCGTCATCATGTGACACTCCTGCCGGCATACGCCGTTTGCTCTGGATATCGCGCAATCGTCATTTCGGCGCCGGCCCGGCGGGTTTAGCGGCCTCCGGTGGAACGACCTTCATCACAAATGAAGTCGGCTTCTGGTTGGGACCAAACGGGCCCGGGACCTTGTTCTTCATCGGCGGCAGGCTCTTCAGGTAGGTTGCGATCGCAAGCGCGTCCTGCCGCGTGAGGTTTGCGAATGCCTTCCAGGGCATGCTCGGCGCGAGCTCGCGACCGTCGGGTCGCTTGCCGTTGGTGATCGCCGTGGCGATTTCTTCCATCGACCACTGGCCGAGGCCGGTCTCCCGATCCGGCGTGAGGTTGGGGCCATAAGACACGCCAAGGTCGGGAATTTCGAAGCCGACCTCCGAGCCGCCGAGGAAGCGCTTCGGGTCGGGTTTGCCGAGAAAATATCCCGGCGTATGGCAGTCGTTGCAGCCTCCCAGCGCAACGAGGTACTTGCCGCGCTCGATCTGCGAGGTCTCCGAAACGGCATTGCCGGAGGACATGACAAACGCCGCGAAGGCCACGCCTGTGAGCCCAAATCCGGCAAGCCAAATTCCGACATGCCCAAATGCAGAAAGCCAAAGTCGAGAGACATGGCGTGACATCATATATATTCTCCTTCGGCATTCTCCTGGATGATCGTGTTGCGATCCATCCGCGGGCCGGCGACAATCACGCGACGCTACTTCCAGGCGACGGCGGCGCTCGACGGACCCGTCAGTGGCATGATCTCAAAATTACGGAAGCCGGCTTCGCGGCACCAGCCGACGAAATCGGATCCCGAATAATCGAAGGCGTCGCCGAATTCGATCAACATGTTGAGAGACATCGTCAGGCCGAACGTATTCTCGCGTCGGGCGTCGTCGATAAGCGCCTCGATCACGACGAACGCGCCACCCGACGGCAAGGCGTCATAGGCCTTGCGGATGAGCACTTTTTTCTTCTCCAGGTTCCAATCGTGCAGGATCATGCCCATGGTGATGATGTCCGCTTTTGGCAGCGGATTGGCAAAGAAGTCGCCGCCGGCAGCTGCCACCCGATCGCTCAGGCCCGCATCCTGAATCTTTCGTGTGGCGATCGGCACAACTTCGGGAAGATCGAAGCTGGTGCAACGCATGTGCGGATTGGCTTCTGCGACCATGCAGGACAGCTGCCCGGTCGCACCACCGACATCGCAAAGGGTCTTGAACCCGGAGAAGTCGAATTCCTGCGCGAACTTCCTGAAATTTCCGGCCGAGATTCCCGTCATGGCGCTCAGGAACTGCGCGAGGCGTGCCGGGTCCGCGTAGAGGGTGCCGAATACCGGTTCGCCGGAGTGCTTTGTCTCGTTTTGCGGCTTTCCCGTCTTCAGCGCTTCGGTGAGGTCCGCCCAGAATGGATATAGCCGCGCATTCGCCATCTCGAGAATGCCGCCAATGTAGCCGGGACTGTTCCGATCCAGAAAAAAAGCGCTCTCAGAGGTGTTCGAATAGCGCGCGTCCGAACCGTCACCCTTGCGCTCGAGAAACTTCAAAGCCACCAGCGCGTCGGGGAAGTCCGGTATAGCGCGTGGATTAAGGTCCAGCGCCGCGGCGATTTCCCTGCCGGTCATCCGCTGATCGGCAAGCCTCGTGAAAAGTTCCAGCTCGACGGCTGAGAGCAGCGTTTTCGACGCAAAGAAACCCATCCCGACCTGCATGATGGGTGAAGGATCCGGTTCCGACATGCGCGCCTCCTGTTCCTAAACCAGAGGCTGGAAATACGAATGGTGCACGGCTGGTGCGAGAACCAATTTTTCCAAAGTCTGGTGGGCCAGTTCGTCGCAACCTATATCTTGGAGATGGAGCTTCACATCAGCCTGGTCGGTCGCAGAGACATCAGCGGAGAGATCTACCGGCAGTTGCGGCGGGCGATCGCCGAAGGCCGCCTGCGGCCTGGCGATGCGCTGCCGTCCAGCCGAGAGCTCGCGCAGCGGCTGACTGTTTCCCGCACCACGGTGACCGGCGTCTATGACCGTCTTGCCGGCGAGGGATTCGTGGCGTCACGGAGGGGCGCGAGCACGATCGTCAGCGAGCATCTGGCGCCGGCGCGCAGCACGCCAAAGAGCAGGGGGATTGGCAATTCACTGCGCCCGCGTTCCGGCTGGGATGCAATCCAGATCCCGACCGTCTTCACGCAGCCTGCGCATTTCGATTTCCGCACCGGTCTTCCCGATACAGGACTGTTCCCGCACGACGCTTGGCGCCGATTGACGGCCCGCCAACTGCGCTCCGAAGCCAGGGCCAAGATCGTATACGACAGACCGGCCGGCAACCAACGCCTGCGAGAGGCAATCGTGCGTCATATCGGCGTATCGCGCGGAGTCGAAACGTCGGCCGACGACGTCATCATCACGAATGGCACGCAACAGGCACTGAATATCATTGCACGGGCGTTGCTCGAGCCTGGAAGTCACATCGCAGTGGAGGATCCGGGCTATCGTCCCGCGCAATGGGCGTTCGCGGCGCTCGGCCTGCGCGTGCGCGGCACGGCCGTGGATCGCGATGGTCTCGTCGTCGATGCCATTCCGAAGCAAGTGCGCGCCGTCTACGTCACGCCGTCTCATCAATATCCGCTCGGGGTGTCAATGACATTGCCCCGCCGCCTGGCACTGCTGGCCTGGGCCGATCGGCACAACACCGCGATAATCGAGGACGACTACGACAGCGAGTTTCGCTACGACGGGCGGCCGATCGAGCCGCTCTGGACGCTCGACCGGACGCGACGGGTCATCTACGTCGGCTCGTTTCCCAGCACTCTGCTGCCGACGTGGCGCCTGGGACTTGTGGTGACCCCGCCCTCCCTCTG
>CADEDX010000544.1 GCA_902826195.1 uncultured Bradyrhizobium sp.
GTCCCGCATCCTGATCCAGGTCGCATCGGCCTCCGCGCCCATCGGCTGCCACAGCCGGGTCGTCAGATATTCGCTCAAGGAGGAGCCGGTCACCGCGCGCAGCAACAGCGTCAGCGCCACCGTCTGGTTGGACGCATAGTGGAAGCGTGTCCCCTGCTCGACCTCGCGCGCGTTGAACGCGCGGAACGCCGCCACGGTGTCCTGCGCGAAGCGGAGCCGGCCGAATTTCGCCAGATCGTCCTTGCCGTCGTAGCTTTCCTCGAACGGCACACCGGACGACATCCGCAGCATGTTGCGGATCGTCGTCTCGCCATAGGGATTGCCGGCCAGCTCAGGCACGTATCTGGCAATGGTGTCGTCGAGCGAGGCGATCTTCTTCTCGGCCAGCGCGAGCCCGACCGCGATGCTGACGATGGACTTTGCCATCGAATGCGACACGAAACGATGGTCCGGCTTGCGGTCGTATTGATAGCGCTCGGCCAGCACCTCGCCGTTCCTGATGAGAAGGAAGCCGGTGACGCGCTGACGATTGAGGAAGTCGTCGAGGGTAAGGGTCTGCTGTTCGAACCGGTACTCAATGTCAGGCGCGCTGGACATCTTCCGCAACGCGCGCGGCGATGCCGGCTTGTTCAGCGTGTAGTGCGGCAGGATGCTGTCGAGATGGCTGGACGATCCGACCCGGACGCGCTCGTCATAGAACCAGTTGGTGGGCGAGCCGACCGGATAGCCGGCCCCCTTCCCCAACACTTCTTCGTCGGGCGCGGCGCGGACCGGCAGAACCAACGCGACAAGCACCGCGCATGAGAGCAGGATTCGTCCCGGCTGCATTGGCTGGCTCACGCAAATCGTCGACCGGCCATTGCCTTACAATGACCGTGACCAGCATGTCGAGTTAAGGGAAGTTCAGGAGCCGCGGCGCGTTATTGGTCCGTCGCCGGCTCGAACATGCACTGTAGCGTGGGCTTGGCGATCTTGGTGAAGGTCGGGCCGATTTCGGACTGCTTGGACGCCGGCACCCATGCCGTTTCGATCGTCGGCACGCCGGTCTCGCTGATGCCGCGCAGCAGCGCTTCGCGCAGATCGGCATCCTCGACGGTCGCCGCGGCGTGGTCGTGCAGGCAACTGCAAACACTTTCGGGATGCGCCCAGCGACCGACCATATGGGGCGCGCAAAGCCGCACGAACTCGCCGCGCGGATCAGGCATCTTGAACAGGGAACGGAGGGAAGTCTGTGGCGTCTGGAACTGGACCTGCGCCTGGGCTGCGCCGCCGAGGAGGAGCAACGACAGGAGTGCTGCGGAACAGATACGTACCAACATGAAGACCCTTTACCGGCAATTTCTCTGCGAAGGTCTCGACACGCTCACTTGGCCGCGACAAGCATGGGCTGAATCGCGGAGGTTGCAATCGGTGAACCATGATACGCGAAGGCGCCGGCGCCGGGAAGGTTCTGATCGGAAGAGCCAACCATGGAAGGACCGGCCAGCACGAAGGCAAAGGCGAGGATGAAGCTGGTCGTCCGCATCTGACTGTCTCCCGGGTGGTCTGTGGCCGGCAGTGCCCGCCACCGCATTGTTCGGGTGATAGTCGCCGGCTGTTTCCGGACATCTGCGCCAAAACGGAAAATGGTTTCGTCGCGAGGAGAAATGTTTCGTCGGCGCCGCCGGACGAAACACTGCCCGGAAAAACTCAATGAGTTCAGAGGAGCTGTTGTCGTTCAAACGGACCCCGCCGAATGCGCCCGGCCGGTCACCGGGGCCTTTCGGAGCGCCGCGCCAGCGCTCCGCGACGGTTAGTCCTCCTACCAAAGGGATGGAACCCGGGCCGCGCCGGAGCGACTCAGTCCCCGCGCCCGGTCCGGATCGAGCCGCGGCTCCCAGGCGGTATCGGCCTATTGGATGAACTCACCGCATTTCTGAATCGCGGCGTCGCCCGCCCCCCAGGGCATGATCGGCACCGAGGACGTCGAATTCTTCGGCGAACCCTCGATCAGCCGGTCCGAATACACCATGTAGACCAGCACGTTGCGCTTGGCGTCGCAGCCGCGAACGATCTGCATCTTCTTGAAGAACAGCGAGCGGCGCTGCCGGAACATGTCGTCGCCCTGCTCCAGCTTGTGCTTGAACTTGATCGGACCGATCTGGCGGCATGCTAGCGAAATATCCGAGACTTCCTCGGCGAGGCCAAGCCAGCCCTTGTAGCCGCCCTTTTCCGGCACGGTGAAGTGACAGGCCACCCCCTCGACCTCGGGGTCGTCGAGCGCGTAGGTGGCGAGCTTGTCGTTCGGGCTCAGCCATTTGAACACGGTCGAACGGCGAAAAATCAGGTCGGGCTCTTCGGCGGCCGATGCCGGACCGGCCTGCCAAAGCAGCAGCGCCAGCACCCCCAAAGCCAGTACTTTCCACTTGCTGTCACACTTCACGATGGCCTTGGACGTCATTGAAATCTCCGCTGAAGGGCTCGCCTGCTATGTAGGGACCGGCGAGCCGCGCAGGAAGGCCGCCGGGCAAGTGCCGGCAAGGTATTCGCCAACCGTCCAATCGGCCGCCATTTAACGGAATGTGAGGCTTTTTTGCTACGATTGCGGCGAAAAGCGCGGGAGTGGAACCCGCGCGGCTGGTGAACGCGTTTCGCCTTTGCGACAACAAACAATTATCGGAAGCGTAGATTCGAATAACGTGATTTGAGGGTCAAGCGCGTGAGCGGGCAACGGTTTTTGAGTGCAGATATCGCGGGCGCGACGGGTTTCACACGGCGTTTCTGGCAGATCGCGATGCTCACGGCGGCCGGGACCCTGGTCGCCACGGCCCAGGCCGACGCCGCCACCCTGTTCTACTGGCAGGACAACGATACCGCCTATTACCGCCCGGCGCCGGTTGCGCAGGCGCGCAAGCCGAAGACCCGCAAGCCTGTCGCCACGGCCGGAGCGGCCGTCAAGGAAACCAACGCCAAGCCGCAGGGCCCGCTGATCATCGCCGTTTCGATCGACCAGCAGAAGGTCCGCGTCTACGACGCCAACAGCCTGTTCGCGGAAAGCCCGGTGTCGACGGGCATGAAGGGTCACTCGACCCCCATGGGCGTGTTCAGCATCATCCAGAAGAACAAGATGCACCGCTCCAACATCTACAGCGGCGCGCCGATGCCCTACATGCAGCGCATCACCTGGTCGGGCATCGCCCTACACGCCGGCGCATTGCCCGGCTACCCCGCCTCGCACGGTTGCATCCGCATACCGATGGCCTTTGCCGTCAAGATGTGGAACTGGACGAGGATGGGCGCGCGCGTCGTCATTACGCCCGGCGCGATCACACCGGCCCAGTTCGCGCATCCCTTGCTGGTGGCGCAGAAGGTCCTGCCGCAGCCCCTCATTGCCAACGATCCGGCGACCGATGCGCCCGCGGTGAAGAGCGACAAGGGCGCCGACGCCGGACAGGCGATCAAGCCTGCGGACAATCATGCCAATGCGGAGACGAATCTCGATCTCCGTCCGACGGTCGGCCACGCGACGCCGCGGACCCACACCGCGGATGCCGGCAGCGCGCTGTCGGCGGCCAATGGCCTCGTCACCATGTCCGATGCCACGCCGTCCGCCGGCAATACTCCGCCGGCGAGCGATGCGCCGACCGCGGAAGCCAGGCCGGACACGACACCGGCCGCAGAGGCCGCGGCCCCCGCACCGTCCGCCGAGACGAAAGCCGAAGCCGGCACTGATACGAAAGCCGACGTGGCAAACATCGAGGCGCCGACGGCAGCGATCAAGGTCGAGGAATCGAAACCTGCCGAAATTGAAATCAAGCCTGCCGAGGCCAAAGCTTCCGTAACCAAGCCCGTAGAACCGGCCAACGAACCCGCCAAGGCGGCCGATGCGCCCGCTGCACCGGCGGCTGCACCCGACGTGAAGAAGGCTACGGCGCGCCTGCCCGGCGGTGAAAAACCCGCCAGGGCCGAACCGCCGAAGCGTTCCGGCCAGATCGCGGTGTTCGTGAGCCGCAAGGACGCAAAATTGTACGTCCGCGAGAACTTCAAGCCGCAGTTCGACGTCCCGATCACCATCGCGCCGAGCGACCGCCCGCTGGGTACGCACGTCTTCACCGCCGAGGCCGACAAGACAGATCCCAATTTGTTGCGCTGGTCGGTGGTCTCGATGCCGGTGACGGCGCGCCACGCGGCCTCCGGCGACGATCGCGCCCCGCGCGGCCGCAAGGTCGCTGCCGCCGAGACCAAGCCGCTGCCGGCGCCCAACAGCCCGGCCGAAGCGCTGGACCGCATCACCATCGCGCCGGAGGCCATGGCGCGGATCGCGGAAGTCCTGCACACCGGCGCCTCCATCGTGGTGTCCGATCTCGGCATCGCCCAGGGCGGCGAAACGGGCGAAGGCACGGACTTCATCGTCCCGTTGCGCTAGTCCAGCGTATTTGCCCATAGCGGCTTGTTGAGGGGCAACAACGCGCGCGTCGGGCTATGCTTCGTGCTGACGAATGGCGGACCGAGGCTTTTCATGATGCACCGCAGGAGCGCGATGATCGCAGGCCTGGCCGCGATCGCGGCCATGACTTCGAGCAGGAAATCGCTGGCCCAGGCCGGCATGAGCCGGATCACCGCTTACGCGTTTTCGTTTTCGGGCCTGGTAGGCGGCGATATCAGGCTTTCCGAATTCGCCGGGAAGCCGATCATGATCGTCAACACCGCCTCGCTTTGCGCCTTCACGCCGCAATATGGCGGCTTGCAGGAATTGTGGACCGAGTTCGGCGAACGCGGCCTCGCGCGCCCAGGTGGTGCTGGCCGCGAGCAGCGGCTTGAGCG